>CAZCQC010000150.1:0-9566 GCA_964500155.1 uncultured Rikenellaceae bacterium
ACTTTCAGCATCTCTATTTTACTTAGTAATATTCTTAATATTATTTATGACACAGAACCTTGCAATTGGTGTTGATATAGGCGGCAGTCACATAAGCTGTGCTGCTGTCGACCTTAAATCGTTCAGGATCCTGAATGAAACACGTACTGAAAAAACTGTTGATAATAAAGCAGAAGCAAATCAGATAATAAGCGTTTGGGTACAGGCTCTTGAAGATGTCATAAAGAAGATACCCGTGGATTCGCTAAAGGGTATAGGTTTCGGTATGCCTGGTCCCTTTGACTATGTAAAGGGTATAAGCTATATCAGGGGAGTTGCAAAATATGAGAATCTTTATGGATGCAATGTGAAAATTGCAATATCCGACAACCTGGGTTTTCCGGAAGATTTCCCGGTGAGGTTTATGAATGATGTTTCCACATTTGCTGTGGGGGAGGCTATTGTGGGAAAAGCAGCAAAGGCAGAAAGATCTATGTCGGTAACTCTCGGAACAGGCTTCGGTTCAGCATTCATAGCAAACCGCATACCTATAGTTGACGGACCGGAAGTCCCCAAACTCGGCTGTGTATATCATCTTCCCTACGGTGATAATATCGCTGACGACTATTTCTCAACAAGATGGTTTATTGGAAAGTATAAAATGCTTACCGGGAAGGAGCTGGGCGGTGTAAAGGAATTTGCAAAGCTTGCCGGGACCGATAAAATGGTCATGGATCTGTTTACGGAATTCGGGACTAATCTGGGAGTATTTCTTGCTCCATGGCTAAAAAAGTTTAAAGCCGAGATCGTGGTTGTGGGTGGCAATATCTCTCATGCATATGATCTTTTCGGAGACATTTTTGAAAACAGCCTTAAGAAAGAAGGATGCAGGTGCAAAGTCGCTCTCTCCGAGCTTAAGGAGGATGCAGCTTTTATCGGAGCTGCCTGTCTGCTTGACGAAACCTTTTGGAAAGATATACAACATGCACTTCCGTTGATGTAAAATACATCCCCCTGACCCCCCCGCCGAAGCGGGGCAGGCTCTTCAAAGGGGGAATTTAAACCTTTAAACTTTTAAACTTTTAAACCCTAGTAATTATGGCCACAGATAAAGTAAACATTTCAAAAATAGCACCTGTGCTTATGGCATTTTTCGTCATGAGTTTTGTCGACCTCGTTGGGATCGGTGTCGACCGTGTAAGTAAAGATATGAGCCTTAGTGCAACAGTAGCTCAGCTAATTCCTTCGGCAGCATTTCTTTGGTTCTTTATCCTTTCGGTACCAGTCGGCGTTATGCAGTCGCGGCTTGGTAAAAAAAACATGCTGAACATCGGTATGGGTGTTACAGCTCTCGGATTGCTTGTTCCTTTTACTTTTTACACATTCCCGATGGTTCTGGCCGGATTTGCACTTCTCGGAATTGGGAACACAATAGTACAGGTATCGGCAAATCCTTTGATGGTGGATGTGGTTCCCGGAAACAGGGCATCAAGTTTCCTGAGTTTCTCCCAGTTTGTGAAGGCGATTGGGTCAATGATAGGTGCACCCCTTGCAGGATTTTTTGCCGCACAGTTTGGAGACTGGAAGATTTTGTTCCTTGTCTTTGGCATAGTTTCGATCCTGTCTGTGTTATGGCTTGGTACTTCAAAAATTGATGAAACAAGAGTGGAAGGGTACAAAGCCACATTTGCCTCATCCTTCAAACTACTGGGGAACGGCTATGTACTCCTGCTTGTCCTTTCAATATTCCTGGTTGTCGGAGTGGATGTCGGATTCAATTCCAATTCCGGACAATTCCTTATCAAGCGATTTGGTATTGATCAGACTGCAGCCGAATCGGGACGCAGTGTATATTTTCTGGGACGTATGCTGGGAACCTTCGCAGGTGCGATAATGCTGACAAAGATATCTTCGCGTAAATTCTTCATGTGGACTTCTGCTCTCGGAATTTTATGTCTTACTGCAATTGTGCTTGTCAAGTCACCTGTCCTTGCATGGGGACTGGTATTTCTTATCGGGATGGCAGTTGCCAATATCTGGCCGCTTGTATTTTCAATAGCAGTTGAAAAACATGCGAATCAGAGCAATGAGATATCAGGCCTTGTGATGATGGCCATTTCAGGCGGTGCAGTGATCCCTCTTCTGGTTGGCTGGGTAAGCGACATTAGCAACATTGCTCTTGGGATGACGATTCTGATCGCCTGTATGATCTATCTCTGGGCCGTTTCAATGTACTGCCTGAAAAAATAACTAAAACTTTAGGGTATTTGTCCTTGCTCCTGTATTAAAAACAAAAAGGAGTAATACAATTTCGGATTTCAAACTACCTACCCTGGGATGGCTGGAATAAATCAGATCGAATTTGATCAGATCTATATGGATTGGTACTATCCGGTCAGGAATTTTATTTACTATAAAACGGGAGAAATGCAGGTTGCTGAAGATATTGTGCAGGATGCATTTATCAAAGTATGGGAGAAAAGAGAGACTATCAAAATTGAAACAGTCAAATCACTTTTGTATAAGATAGCTGGCAATTTATTTCTCAATATGATTGAGCATGAAAAAGTGTCTTTCAAATTCGTAACTGAAAATAATGGGAATGCTTATTTCAACCCTCCTGATTTTGAACTCGAAATGAAAGAATTTGACAGACGGCTTCAGGACTGCCTGGCAGATCTTGACGAAAAAAACAGAACCGTTTTTTTAATGAACAGAATAGATGATCAAACTTATAGCCAGATTGCAGAAAGTCTGGGGCTCTCGGTGAAAGCAGTTGAAAAACGAATGGGAAAAGCCATTGCTTTCTTAAAGGAAAAATTAAATGTCAGAATTTGAATATCTGAAAAATGGTTGCAAAACTGGATAATCAAAATTCGAACAGGCACGAAAATGACAGCCTGAATATTGAGAAAATAATTCTCGATCGGGCTTCGAAATTCAGGGTTCCGGACAGCATGTCGGCAAAAGATTCACTCTCTTTGCTAAAATTGAAGATCGCTGAAAATGAAAGAAATTCGGTGAAACGGAACCCCGTCAGGCTAAGACCGCTTTATCTGGTCTCATCAATAGCAGCCGGGCTGCTCCTTTTTGTAGGAGTCTGGCAAGTGTTGTTCAAATCTGTTGAAAACCAGGTTATTGCAGAAAGGGGTACTCATAGTGAATATAGTCTGCCCGATGGATCAACAGTTAAACTTAATGCCGATAGCAAAATCACATGGTCGGAAAAAAACTTCAGCGATGACCGTCATATCAGTCTGACCGGAGAAGCATTCTTTGATGTTGCGATTGGTGATCCATTTACAATATCGACTAAAAATGGGAACATAAAAGTCCTTGGTACTTCGTTCAACGTTTATGCAAGAGATAATTCCTTTAAAGTAAGCTGTTTCACCGGAACTGTTCTTGTTTCATCCGGAAATATGTCGGTAATAATTACTTCAGGAGAAAGTGCCGAAACCGTCGGGACCGACCTGCGGAAATACTCTGACAATAATTTAAGTAAGACCACAGGTTGGCTCATCGGAGAGTTTTATTATGAGAATACAGCCCTTAATTTGGTTTTCGAGGAGATAGAACGTCAATTTAGTGTTAAATTTGTGGCACAAAATTTGAAAAATAAGTTATTTACCGGCAGTTTTACAAATAGAGATCTGAGATCGGCTCTTGACATTATTTGCATCCCAATGGGACTGGATTATGAGATTGGTAGTAACGGGAAAATATCTATTACTGAAATTATCAAATAATACCCTCTTCTGGATAACAATCCTGTTTTTTCTCAATGTTACGGATATTAAAGCCCAGATATACAGGCAGACTTTTGAGAATACATCTCTGTCGGAGGCGCTTGTTAGAATTTCAAAACAGTATGATATAAAGGTAGCCTTCGATTCAGGGAAACTAAATGCCTTTAAGGTCAACAGGGAGGTAACAGGAAATACGATAACAGAATTTCTTTCAGGTCTCCTGCTAAATTCAGGATATGAATATAAATACCAGTACAACAGATACCTGATTTTTCCGGATAAGATCCATAATATCAATACTTCACAAAAAGGTGGGCAGATTACAGGCTCGGTATCTGATAAAGCAACAGGCGAATTCCTTCCATTTGCAACAATCTTCTTCGATGATCAGAATATTTTGGTGTCAGCTTCCGAGAACGGATCATTTTGCATAAAGAATATCTATTCAAATCCTGTACATCTGATGATAAGCTATATTGGTTACAATCCGATTGATACTGCTGTAACATGGATTGATCCTGAGATGAATATGGATATAAGGCTCAGCAGAAGGGAACACTTATTGGATACTATTGTCATCAAAGGCGAAAAGCTTGAGATGATTAATCTGCGGAATGATGTCGATTTTGCTACGACCATCAATCCTGCACGTCTGAAAGATCTTCCAGTTCTGGCCGAAACAGACATCTTCAGGATGCTTCAGCTTATGCCGGGAATAAGTTATTCTGAGAACTCCCCGGGAATGAGCATCAGAGGCGGAGCGTGTGATCAGAACCTGGTTCTCTTTGATGGACAGACACTTTATAACCTGAGTCACTACTATGGTGTTGTGTCAGCTTTAAACCCGAACGTAATAAAGGACCTTCAGATCTACAAAGGCGGCTATGATTCAAGATTTGGTGAAAGAGTGTCAGGGATAGTGGATATTACCGGAAAAACAGGGAATCAGGTCAGACCAACTATATATGGTGATGTTAATCTTCTGAGCGCTAATGTCACTGCAGAACTCCCGGTCTCTGAGAAGATTACTCTCCTGGGAGCATTCCGGAGATCTTATTCCGATATCTATTCAACCGAATTTTCAAAAGGGCTTTTTGAAAGAAATATGGATTGGTTCGGACGCGACTCCGTCAATATTGTGAACCAGACCAGGCCAAAATTCTATTTTTACGATTATAACGGGAAATTAACTTTCAGGCCTGATAAAAACCAGACCTTCTCACTCAGCTTTTACGGCGGAAGGGATCATTATGAAAATTCATATTCCGGAACTTCTAAAATGCTTAAAGTATATGGCACCGACAACAACACCTGGAATAACTACGGAGTGAGCGCAAGCTGGCTCAGGCAATGGAACGGATTGCTTTTTTCAAATGTTCAGTTCGGTGCCTCCGGATATGCCAACAGTTCATCTAACCTTACCAGAATAGATCGTCCACATCCGCCTTCCGACAGCATCCCGTCCCTGCCGGATTCAATAAATATTTTTAACTCATTCAACAAGAATGAACTGAGCGATATTTACATGTCAGTGAGGAATACTTTCAATATCTCAAATAATAACCATTTGAATTTTGGACTTCTTACAAGAAGAAATACAATTTACTATCATAAGGATGCAGAAAATGTCTATGTTTATGATAATACAAATCAAGCAGGATGGACAACATCAGCCTATATTCAGGATAAGATAAGGACAAATGACAAGCTTACTCTCAAACCTGGCTTCAGGTTGACATTATATAACGGTACCGGTAAATTGTATTTTGAACCCAGATTTTCTGCTAATTATAAATTCTCAGATGAAATATCAGTAAGGATGTCAGCCGGAAAGTACTATCAGTTTATCAACCAGGTCCTTGCACAGCAGGAGACAGGGTATAATAAGAATTTCTGGGTTCTGGCTGATGATTATCTTCACCCGACTGTTGCTTCCAACCATTTTATTCTTGGTTTCACAACTGAAAAAGGTAGATTCCTTTTCGATGCAGAAGCTTATATTAAAACTTACTCAGGTTTACAGGAGTATATCTTTATCTCACAATTTCTGAAAAACTCTGATTTTCCCGGTATCTTTCCAATAAAACTTCAACCACCGGATCCCGATCCTTCAAAGCCAAGTTATTTTTTAACAGGCAATGGCAGATCATCCGGATTAGATTTATTGTTCAAATATCAAAGTACAAGGTTTACTAGCTGGATTTCATACTCTTATGGCAGGAGCCTGCATCAATTTCAAGATATAAATTCTGGTGAAAGTATTCCTGCACCCACTGACCTGCCGCATCAGTTCAGCTGGACTAATATGGTCACAGCTGGAAAATGGAACTTCGGAAGTATAACCCTTCTTTCCTCCGGCAGGTCCTATGTTGACTTCACAAGAGGTACCACGGCTCTTCCCCTGGTCAGGGCCTATAAAAGACTTCCTGATTATTTCAGAAGCGATTTTTCAGTAAATTATAACTTTTCTGTTCGGAAGGCGAAATTTAAAGCAGGCGCAACTTTTATAAACATTTTTAACACGGAGAACTATTTTGATATTAATACACGCAGATTTGATTTTGAAAACTATTCATTTTCCGAAACAACTCTTATACAATCCCAGGCATTTTCAATCAATCTGTTTGTGCACTTTGTGTTCTGAAAAGGGACTGAATTAAAGGTATCTGGTAGGGGAAATCTAATATTAACTGTATTAATCTCAGATTTGGGTTTTTTCATACTTGGGTTTTAGGTTAGTTATCAGGTAGAATAGGTGATTCACTTTTCCTGCATTGGAGGAAAGCGGCATGAGATGGTTAGCATTGGAAGGCTTCTGATGCTGATTTAGTAGCGCCTGGGTTTTTAAGCTCAGGCGTTTTTCCTTTTTAAAATGATTGTATCATTACAAGTTTAATCAAAAAGGATAGTATCTATTTGTATTTTCATCATAAAACATGCAAATTGCAGTAGAAAACATTTTCAACTTTTCCTGAACCCCGTACCTCGTACCCCGTACCCCGTACCATTTTAATGATCAGTAATATTAAACGAAATAATACTTATTATGAAAAAAGATAAACTTGCCAGACGTGACTTCCTCCGGAAGAGTGCTGCTGCTGTGCTTGCTTTCACTGTTGTCCCAAGACATGTTCTTGGAGGACAGGGTTATACTGCTCCCAGCAACCAGCTCACAAAAGGCATTATCGGCGTTGGAGGGATGGGCAGGGGACATATTAATTATGAGGGAACCCGGCTGCTGGCTGTCTGCGATGTGGACAATAACCACCTCGATCAGGCAATAGCACTGGCAGGCGGTAAGATCACCGGATACCACGATTTCAGGGAACTGATTGCCAGACCCGATATAGATGTTGTCCACATTGCTACACCGCCGCACTGGCATGGAATAATTTCAAAAATGGCTGCTGAAGCCGGCAAGGATATCTGGTGTGAAAAGCCAATGACCAGAACTATAGGGGAGGGGATAAAGGTTGTTGAAGCAGTTCAGAAAAACGGCCGGATGTTCAGACTGAATACATGGTTCAGGTTCAGGGATGAATTCTATGGGTTCGGCACAACGGTTAAACCGCTTAAAAAACTCATTAACAGCGGTGTTCTTGGGTGGCCGCTGAAAGTTACCGTCAGCGGAATAACCGGATATGACTGGAAATTCTACTGGAGTGGACTTCATAACCTTAAGCCTGAGCCTGTTCCCCCGGAACTCGACTATGATTTCTGGCTTGGACCTGCCCCATATAAGCCATATAATGTCGAACGTGTACACTCTAAATTCCGCGGATACTGGGACTATGACGGAGGAGGACTTGGTGATATGGGCCAGCATTACCTTGATCCTGTTCAATATATGCTGGGTAAGGATGAAACAGGACCGGTTTCGATAGAGATAGATGCCCCTCAGCAGCATTATGATGCGGTTGGTTCCTGGCGAAGGATAACATATACTTATGCCGATGGCTGCCAGATCATCCTCGATGGCGAAAACCGTGACAAGGATGCTGCCTATATAGAAGGTCCAAATGGTAAAGTCTATAAAGGATTCCGGTCCGACATTAAGGACATGGAAAAACTGATTGAATCACTTCCTGATCCTGAAACCCAGGTAACTACTTTCACAGAGTCGGTCCTTACAAGAAAGAAATTTGCCCTGAATGAAATGAATGGACACAGATCCTGTTCAGTTGTAAATCTTGGGATCATTGCTGTCAGACTGGGAAGGAATCTGAAGTATGATCCTGTAAAACAACAGTTTATTGATGATGACGGGGCCAACAGGCTTATTAATCAACCAATGAGGGGTGAATGGAAGATCTGATAGTAAACGACCAGTTTGAAAATTTGAAAATATGAAAATTTGAAAATATGAAAATCCGTGGAATCATAATTGCATGCATAACTTTCCTGGTTCTTACCGGTGGATCGTATGCTCAGGATAAAAGAACCATTGAGACAAAAGTTGCAGACCTGCTTGCCCAGCTTCCATCAAACGATGCCAAATACACCGAAAAGCTTATGGGCGATATGGTTGGACTTGGAGAGTCAGGAATTAAATTAATATGCAGTCAGGTAATACCTGCGGGTACAGGAGATGATACCCGTGCCAGATTTGCAGTGGAAAGCCTGTCGAGATTCCTGTCACAAAAGGGAAAAGAGACTGAAAAAGCATTATGGGAGAAAGTCTGCATCGGATATGCTACAGGAGAGAAAGACAACGGGGTGAAGGATTTCTTTATGAAACAGCTTCAGATAATTGGGGGTGATGCAACTGTTGAAGCAATGAAAACATATCTGAATGACAAGGAAATGTGCTATCCTGCTCTCGCGGCAATACAAGCCTCCGGTAGTAAGACAGCAGAGTCAGCCCTGGCAAATTCACTAAAAAATAAAGCTCTACCATGTGCTGCAGCTGTTATGAATGTCCTGGCCGGTATGAAGTCTCAACTTGCTGTCAATGAGTATATAGGATTTGCTGAGGATTTAAATGTCAACACCCGGGCGTCGGCTCTTAATGCACTAGCACAGAGTGCAAATCCACAGGCATTGCCGGTACTTTTAAAATCTGCAAAGGCTGTACTTTACAGGTGGGAAGTCAGCGGTGCAACAACTGCTTTGCTTGATTATGCAAAAAATGCCGGACTGAATGGCGATCTGAAGACTATGGACAAAATCTGTAAACTCGTAATGGCTAAATGCAAGGATAAGCTGACTATTCAGAATAAAACCCAGGCTCTTGTAACTTATGTCAGTTTTCATGGCATAGACGCCATTAAAGAACTTAAGAAAGCAGCCGGGAATTCTGACAGGACTTACAGGAATGCTGCTTTACGTTCTTCTCTCGCAATTAAGGAAAAAGAGATCGTATCGGAATGGATCGCATATTTTCCTAAAGCAATCCCTGTAGCAAAACCGGAAATTATAAGAATGCTCGGAGAGAGGGGCGACGAATCCGCTCTGACGTTGATAACCTCTTCACTTTCCAATTCTGATCAGAAAGTAAGATCAGAAGCAGCAGTGGCCCTGGCCAGAATAAGTGGTGCCAAAGCTGTTCCATCATTGATTGAATACATGATAAATTCGGAAGGGCCTGAAGATCAGGAAGCTGTAAAAGCGACCCTTATGACAGTATCAGGAAACAAAGAGATAACTTTACTGAAACCTGTTCTGAAGGATGGATCACCCGCTGCAAAGAAAAGCACTATAGAACTTATGGCATGGAACAGAGGAAATGAATACTTTAAGGAAGTATTGGCTTTTACCTCATCCGATGATGCATCAGTTAAAGCTGCTGCTTACAAAGCTCTTTCAAGCCTGGCAGGTCCAGGTGATCAGGTTGACCTC
>CAZCQC010000151.1:0-3545 GCA_964500155.1 uncultured Rikenellaceae bacterium
ATCATGTCGGCCAAACAGGAAAAGACCAGGCTTGCAAGGCTTGAGAAACTAATAAGCGCAAGTGAAAAACAGAACAGGCTCACCTTAATGTAAGCACAATCATGGTTCAGAGTTTGACTCCTGGCCGGTTGCATACTGAAGACTTAATATTCTATTTGGTATTTATATTGCAATTTCAATAACTTTATAAAAATTATAAATCCATTTAATATGAAAATTAAATCTCTTTTATTCACCCTGCTTTCAGCAGCATTTATCGCCATCTCCGGTATTGCCCAGGGACAGACATTTAAAATTTCCCTGGCCGAATGGTCATTGAACCGTACTTTAAGGAAGGGAACAATTACAAATATGGACTTTCCGAGAATTGCAAAAGAGACCTACGGTCTTGACGCCGTGGAGTACGTTAATCAGTTTTTCAGAGACAAAGCTGAAGATACTGAATATCTTACAAAGCTGAAGAATGAATGCGAAAAATATGGTGTAAAGAGCCTGATAATTATGATCGACGGAGAGGGAAACCTTGCAGATACATCTCTGACAGCAAGGACCAAGGCAGTTGAAAATCATTACAAATGGGTTAAGGCAGCAAAATTTCTGGGCTGTCATTCAATCAGGGTGAACGCCGGCGGCAGGGGGACAATGGGACAGATGCAGGCTGCAGCAATTGATGCTTTAAGCAGGTTATCAGCATATGCGGCTGATTACGGGATAAATGTGATTGTAGAAAATCACGGAGGAAATTCCTCTTACGGGAAATGGCTGGCTGAGATAATGAAAACCGTCAATAAACCGAATTGCGGAACTTTACCCGACCTGGGGAATTTTTATGAATATGACCGTTATAAGGGTGTGACTGATCTTATGCCGTATGCAAAGGGGGTCAGCGCCAAGACACATGATTTTGATGCCGACGGTAATGAGACTCAGATCGATTATGTGAAGATGATGAAGATAATTTCCGATTCAGGATTTAAAGGGTATATTGATGTTGAGTATGAAGGCAACAAGCTGAGCGAGGATGAAGGGATAAAGGCAACTATAGCACTGCTCAGAAAGGTAATTGAACCATATAACAAGTAACATGTAAATCAGGTGCGAGGTCCGGGGTACGGGGTATGCGGAATAGGAAATAAATGTTTCTCCGCATTGCCTTTTGCTTTTTCTGTGGATCTCTGTGACTTCCCTGCCTACCGGCAGGCAGGTCTGTGTAACTCTGTGTAAGTTCTTAATCTTCAATTTTTTTGAAAAAGAAAGATATATAGTTATGGTAATTGGAATAGATATAGGCAGTACTACTACAAAAGTGGCTGCACTCAATCTGAACAGTGATATTATTAAAATAAAAACCAGAGCCATTGATGCCATAACTTCTGCAACCGGGGCATTTGGCAAAATGATTATGGAAAATCATTTCAAACTGGAAAATATTGAGAAGATAAACATTACCGGAGCCGGTGCATCAAAAATTACCGATAACCTTTTTGGCATTAAGACAAACCAGATCGATGAAATGATAGCGATAGGCATAGGCGGCAAATTTTTATCAAAAAAAGATCAGATCATTATATCAAACATCGGAACGGGAACAGCTATAATTGAAGTTAATGGAAAGATCATCACTCACCTGGGTGGAACAGGTGTCGGTGGCGGCACTATAACCGGTCTGGCAAAAGGATTGCTAAAGACAGCCGACTTCGATACAATCATGCAATATGCATTAAAAGGGAATATTAATAATGTAGACCTGAATATCGGAGATATAGCAGAATCCAATATAGGCTTTTTAAACAAGGAATTTACAGCATCTAACTTTGGTAAAATGCTCGATATCGCAACTAAAGAGGATATTGCCATTGGTATAATTAATCTGACATACCAGGTAATCGGTATGGTTTCGGTATTTGCGGCGAAAAGCAAAAACAACGACACGGTTGTTATTACAGGTAACGGAAGCAATAATCCTGTCGGGCAGAAAATACTGAACAATATTTCCCGGACCTATAAGATCGATTTTGAGTTCCCCCCTGACGCCGAATATGCCACGGCAATCGGTGCAGCGTTATCAGATACCCGTTGATGGGTAGGGAGAGGGTTTAGCTAATTTTTGATGCAGCGGACTGATTCCCCCCGTTGCTTTGGATTAATGCTGCTTTTAAGACTTCCGCTAAGTGAAAGATAGAAATCGATTGCACTCGAAGCTTTGCTTTCGGTAGTACTCCACCATGTACCAATACTGCCAAGGTTAAGAAATATGCCGTTCTCAACGCGATAACCGCCTGATAGGCCGGTAAATCCGCTTTCATTTGTCCCGATGTTCCCATCAATCCATCCGGTGGTATTTTTCATTTTTCTCCCCGAAGCTTCCGGACCTCCCAGATAGTACATCAGTTTTGTCCAGTCTCCATCACCGGAGAGGGACCATCCGGCAGGAGCCAGCCCTCTCGGGTCATTTACAGCATACCAGTTGTATAGTTTCCCGTATTTCGTTCCGTTTGCCGGATCGTTATTATAGTAACACCATGCGGGTTTTCCCGATTCACCGGCTGTCACCCATTCTTTATTGGTTTTGGCTTCAGGAATTGTATCGCCATTCCGGAAGGTGCTTACATTCAGATTTGCCACTGCCCAGGTTTGGGCACCGATCTGTATTGCTCCGGGATCTTTGGGTTTGGCCGCCGGTAATGGCTTTGAGCTCTTTTGGACAGGTTTGGATTTTGTCTGCGCAGGTTTTGTGGTGGTCTGGGTTGACTTAGGTTTCGTCTGAACAGATTGAGTTGATTTTGGGACAGTCTGGGTAGTCTTAGGTTTCGTCTGTACAGATTTTGTAACCGTTTGACCAGATTTAGTCTGGGTTTGCGCAGACTTTGAAGTAGTCTGTGTGGACTTTGTTTGTGTCTGACCCGATTTTGAAGTGGTCTGGGCAGAATTTAACCCCCAGGAAAATAAAAATAAAATAACAACAGTCAGTGTAATAATCTGGTTTGCTTTTTTCATATTTATCTCCTTTAAATTGCCGGTAAACCTGAGAAGTTTCCGGTAATTGAATTTGCTGATCAACAGGTATTAAACGGTCATGAGAGGACTTTATTATGTATTACTGATGGCAGGTGGATGTAAGGATAATGATTGCTTCTCCCGGATCGATCAGTGGAATAACTATATTTGACAAATCCTAAACACTCACTTCCATGGACAAAGAAAAACGGCCACATGTCTGTCCGGCAGGATTTGCCGGAAGCCTCGACAACTCATTAAGAAGGCTGGTTCACAGGCCACGAAGGATACTTGAAACTCATGTAAGCAAAGGAATGACTGTTCTTGATCTGGGCTGCGGACCGGGTTTTTTTACAATTGAGATAGCGAAACTGGTTGGAGAAACCGGGAAAGTCATTGCTGCCGATCTTCAGCAGGGAATGCTGGATAAGGTTATCGGGAAGATAAGGGGGACCGGTCTGGAACAAAGGGTTGAAATTCATAAATGCAAAGAGGATATGATAGGCCTTTCACAAAAAGTTGATTTTGTCCTGGCATTCTGGATGGTT
>CAZCQC010000152.1:0-5474 GCA_964500155.1 uncultured Rikenellaceae bacterium
CAATTTGTATGGCATTTCTGGCAAGTAAATTATGGCAGGTTGATCCAGTTCAAGTATATACTGTTCGGACGACTCGACAATTGTCTTTTGCACATCTTATACATCATATTTAATCATAAACAGAACCCTTATCAGATTGCAGCTTTTGTCCGTTCTATTTTTCCTTGCTCACGTACTCACACTCGCACTTCTTCTAATTGCGCCAACTGACTTCCAGTAATATTCCAGGAGGAATGAGTGATTAACCTGATCGCAGTTTGCAGCCTGCAGCAATATATTATAAAATCAGTCTTTTATAAAAGAAAGGGATCGGAAACTAATAAGTTCTTGTTATGATTTAATAGATATTGTAAGAATCTAATTTTCAAATAATATGCTGAAAGATCTCATTAAACACAGTTTAAGGTCTTTTAAAAGCCAGCAGTCATATATTCTCATCAATATAACCGGCCTTTCCATCGGGATTGCCTGCAGTCTTGTAATTGCACTCTATATACTTTCCGAAGTAACCTATGACAGATTCAACGTCAGGAGGGACAGGATTTACAATATAGTCACAGATCTCAAGCTGGGCTATGCCAGGTCTGGAACTGAAGCCATATCACCAGCCCGTCTCGGTCCGGAGATCCTCACAGAGTTCCCGGAGGTTGAGGATTTTCTCAGAATGAAGCGAAAGCATAATAGTTTTTGGGAAAGGGAAACAATAATTACATATAATAATGAGACATATACTGAGGAAAATATTATTGAAGCTGATTCCTCATTTTTTAATTTTTTCACAATTCCTGTACTGACAGGCGATCCCGAAAACCTTCTTAATGCCCCCGGGAAAATTGTTCTTTCTGCTTCAGTTGCGAATAAGATATTCGGAAACCAGAACCCGGTTGATAAGATCCTTAAAATAGGAAAGGATCCTGCAACGTATGTTGTCACAGGTGTCATGGGAGATATTCCCGGGAACTCGCACTTCAAGGCTGGTGTCCTGGTATCCATGCTGTCTGATCCCCTGTCTTATAATCTGGATTGGGATAACGGCCAAATGAACACATATCTGCTACTTAAACCAGGTGCCGATTATAGGAACGTCAATAAAAAACTGAAGCTGCTTGCGGTCAAGCATCTCGGACCTGAGATACAGAAATATTCTAACCATTCTTCCGATGAAATTCTCGACATGGGGTACAAATTTGAATATTATCTTCAAAAACTTACAGATATTCATTTCGATACGTCGATCAAACCTCACTTTCTACCAACCGGTAATGCGAAATTATTAAAAATTCTGGGTGGAATAGCCTTTTTGATACTCCTTGTAGCTGCAATCAATTTCACAAATCTTTCAACTGCACAGGCATCAACAAGAACAAAAGAAGTGGCCTTAAAGAAACTGTGCGGATCAACCAGAGGTATGCTTATAGCCCAGTTCCTTGCCGAGTCAGTTATAATATCATTTGTATCGACTGTTATTGCACTTTTCATTATAAAAATAGTTCTACCCTTTTTCGATGACCTGCTTGACACAAACATCATACTGAATCTTACGGCTACATGGTATATGATCCCGTCCTTTTTGGTCTTTTCATTAATAACCGGGATCATTGCTGGAAGTTATCCAGCTTTCTTCCTCTCTTCTTTCAACCCCAACAGGGTCCTGAAAGGAGACAATGGTAACAATAGGCACAAAGGCAGCCTCAGGAAAGTGCTTGTCGTTCTTCAGTTTACAATCTCGATTTTCCTGATAGTCAGCACTCTGATAATGTACAACCAACTAATTTACATGCTTAAAAGGGATCCCGGATTTAACAGTGCCCAGCTGCTTGTGCTTGAGAATGAGGAAGAACTCGGAGCCAATGCCAGATCATTTAAGGAAACAACAGCCATGGTACCGGGAGTCATTAATTTGACAAGTTCTGTATCTGTCCCCGGTGGGAGCCAGAACTTCAGCACCGGGTACACACTGGAAGGGAAAAAAGATGAAATAATGAATATGCGGATGTACTGGGTGGATTACAATTTCCTGCAAACATACGGGATGAAACTTCATTCGGGAAGATTCTTCAATAAAGAGTTTCTTTCCGATGCACAGACTTGTATACTTAATGAATCTGCCATAAAAAAGTTCAATATAGATCCGGAAAAGATGAGAATCGGGGTGGAAAACAGGCCCGGTATAATTGATTATTACCCAATTATAGGAGTAGTAAAAGATTTTATTTCCGAATCACAGAGAAATCAGATAGAACCTTGCATAATCATCCTGAAACCAGAGAGAAAAAAGCCCAGATATATCACAGTGAAAATATCACCTGTGAATTACAGGGAAACAATGAGAAAAATCGTGGCCAACTGGAAAGAATTTACATCTTACGAGCCGTTACAATATGCCTTCGTTGATGATAAAATGAAACAGCTATACATCAAAGAGCGTCAGAATGCCATTATTGCAGTTATATCTTCTATCCTTGCTATTTTCATCGCAGCTCTCGGCTTATACGGTCTTACTTCACATTACGTGGAACACCATACAAAGGAGATCGGTGTCAGGAAAGCACTGGGATCCACAGTCCCGGGCATCTGCTTTCTAATATCCAGGGAAATAATAATCCTTGTTGCAATCTCGGTACTTTTTTCATTTCCCGTTATATATTATGTTTCCGGGAAATGGCTGGATAACTTTTATTACAGAATAAGCCCTGACATCTTCACATATCTGGGAGGTCTTTTCATTGCAATGTTGATAGCACTCCTGACTATCAGCTACCATACTTTCAAAGCAGCAAATACAAATCCTGCGGATTCACTAAGGTACGAATAGCTGAATGGGCCTGTACTGGATGGAGTGGCTCCATTTCACTGACTGCATAATGACTGAAGGTACTCAAGCATGGGACCTTCTTTTTGGATATAAATGCAACTTTCGTCCGTTCCTCAAAACTCACTCTCACACTCACACTTTCTTTGGATATTTACTATTGCTAACATAATAAAATATTCTTACCAGGTGGAACTTAAAAATTAAATGCCGACGACATCCTATCCTGTTCAGATCTTGGGATACCTATTGAAGAAGCAACCATCCTCCACTTTGAAACACTGGTTTTTACTTCAGAGAAAATCTGATCCATATTTTTCTTATCTAACATAAAATATTCTCCTACATTATAAACTAATTCAAAATCCAAAACATTACTATCAGTATCAATGTTTAAAGCAAGACCATTTTTATCTATTGATGGATTAACGTCGAAAGCAGGAGATAACCGCCAACCTTTTTCTGTCAAAAGAAAACCGTGATTTCTTAAATGATCATCAGTATTTGAAATAGCTATGTTAAAAACAATCCGTCTCCATAATTGATGTAAATCTTCCTCATTTGATGCACCTGAAAATTTAATGAATTCCGCAATTTCGAGATAACTTGGTTTATTATCCTTCAATGATTCTTCGGTATTACCTGTCATCGTCATCGCCGATGCAAAATGAATTCTCTCTTTCTTTACTCTGTCAAATCGTTTAGTAAGGAATGTATTACAATTCCCGGTCAATTTCGAGATTTTGGAATCAGCCATATTGATTCCGGAATTTTTCGCAAGACGGTATGCAAGAAACTCCCAGGCAGCCTTATCTAATGTGTCATTTCGTGATGGAAATTTTGCAATCCAAAGGTCATTATTCTTTTCAGTGAAATTAGCTTTTGGTCGGGCACCGCCAAGTGATGTGCCCGGTGCCAATAACATCAATATCCATTCGCGAATGTCTTCATCTTCTTCATCCGATTCAATTATTGTTACAGCTTTCTCCAATTCTCCTAGTGATGTCCAGGGAGGTGTGGTTGTCCTTGAAGACACGTCCAAAAATGGTCCCTCAGGATCGGTTTTGAATCTTTGAGCTCCCATCCTGCTCTCATCATAAACGCCAAGTAGGTAGTCTAACTCATACAATTTTCTTGATGACCTTCCCTCTTCCTTTGCTTTTTGAGCTTCTCGTCTTTGCATAAGAGTTCGTCCCCAGGAATCAGGCATAGAATCGAGGAACATTCCGAAATTCTCTTTCTTATTAGGATATTGAGGGCCTGAAAACCAATCAAGGTCCGGATCCAGGAGTATGCGTTCCTGTGTTGTTATCCATTGTTTGTCATATTCAAAGCTGAATGCTTTTTTCCCTTTCCCGGAATGGGCAGAAAGAATGCCAATTAGACCTGGTTCCTTCATCCCAAGCCAGTGAGCATAAACGTAAATATCAGTTTTTGTCTTATCCATTCTATTTCTGGCCTAATAAATTAAGATCCTGAAGTTTTCTTCCAAATTCATCATCGGTTGCAATTTTTAAGAAATCATCCTGCAATCCGAGTACCCTGAGAACATTAAAATATGCTCCAAGTGTAACACCAGGATCACCTTTTTCGATCCAATAAAGAGTTTTCCTGTCAATACCTGCTCGTTCAGAAACCTGAATTGTAGTAAATCTTCTTCTTTTCCTTGCGAGTTTTATATTCTCCCCTACTTTCTCAAGTATCTGTTGATGCTTCGGAAAGAGTATTTGCTTCTTCGATTTCATATTAAATGGGGTATATTTTCCGCAAATATAATTATTATGGGGATATTATACCCCATTTCCATTATTATAATTAGAATTATTATTACTTAGAATACCATTAGAATTATCATTCTAATTCAACTAATTAATATAGTCAAACATACCACCAACAGGTTATAGAGAATTTTATAAGGAGCTTTTTCCTGTTGATTTAATGGACTGTAAAGATTGAAACTTGAATGTTGATGACAATAAAAAGTCATTAAAAGCCGGAATGCCATAAAAACCCTACCATGAAGTTCGTTAATTCTTTTATTTGTAGATATTTTCAGTACTTTTAGTTACTTTTTACATTCACAGTCACCTTTAAAACCTGTTAAAATGAAAAAGAATGAAACTCCTGATAATAAGAATGTTAATGATTCTCCTGATAAAAAGAACGCAAAAACATTAACCAGACGCAAAGTCATTAAAAGTCTGATTTTAGTACCGATCCAGATAAGCCTGTTTCAAAGTGTAATAAAAGCCCAGGGAGATGCCAGTCTGTTTTCAGGTGTGAAAGAGATTCCCGGAGATAACTATCCGGGTATTCCTAAGAAACTAAGTGAAGATCTGTATTCACCCAATCAGCCCATGGGAATAGGACAGGGAATTATGCCCGGACGGGTGAGCTGGGTATGGAATCCTGCGGCAACAAATCCCTCGTGTGCCAATCTGCCTGTTTCAGCCGGGCTGAGTGAAGATAAGTATGATGCGTGGTTCATGGACAAAAATACAAACCAGGATATCGTCGACAGGATGCTTGCTGACGGACTATGTTCAATATCAGGCAAAAAAAAGACAGCTGATGCATGGAACACTATTTTCAGGTACCACAACCAGAAAAGAGGGAAGGGAGATATTACCTACAAAAATGGAGAGAAGATATATCTTAAGCT
>CAZCQC010000153.1:0-3599 GCA_964500155.1 uncultured Rikenellaceae bacterium
GGACAATCATTTAGCTTATATGGCCCATATTATTCTCTGAATCCGTCAGGTGCTGATGAATTTGTTGTCAATACACCATTTACCCTCTATAAATATTCTATTCCTAAGAATCGTTTTGTAGAAAAACTCGAATCTTCTTCACTTCCTGGTTGCAACAACTGTTTATTTAACAGCGTAACAACTTCATCTTCAGGCAAAAATATTGGGATCTTTATTCCTGGTCCTAAACCTTTCTGCCTTGTTAATTCTTCAGATCTGTCGGACAAATTATTAACAAATATTAATATTACAGATAACTATTATAATTTGTTTCCAATATCAGATATTGGAACAGGTCCTATTAATTCAAATACTGTCCCGGGAAGGTTTTATCTGTATAATTATAAAACAAGTTCAATACTTGATACTCTGGAAAGTCTAAACCCGGAATCTCGTGCCATAAAGATTTCTTTAGGGGGAGATTATTTTTTTCTGAAAGATGATTCTCTTAGATTAGCCCAATGGACGAATTCACATATTGAAGTTGTTCATACCTTTAAAACATATCCCAAATACTTTGAATTCAGCGGGATTTATCCCAATCAGGTTGTAATATGGGAAGGGGAAACGGTTTCGGTTAGAAGATGCAGTGATTTTTCTATCATTAATGAATACACCATACCTTATTATGGGTCAATTCTAAATGTTGATTTTTACAATAATGAATTTCTAAGATACTCAAGCGGACATTTTTATATTCACAGTTTTGCAGATGGGTCAATAATCCATGATATAAAAACAAATGCACTTCAGTGGTACGGTTATAATTCCTGCTATCTAATTGGCCATAGAATTGTATTTCTCAATGGAGTCTTATTCAATGTAGACAATTTCTGATGTTAAGGAATTTATTTATTGTTGTTGTTTTTATCTTAACTTCTTTATTAAGTTATCCTCAAAGCTGTAAAGTGGGATTCCAGCTGGGAACAGGATTATATTCAATGCATGGGTTGAAATCAATTAATGACGCAATAGTCACGTCATTACCCTATGATTCAAAAATTGTTTCGAATTTTCCTCCATTTTTCTCTTACAGGCCATATTTGATGCTTAACACAGGTAATTTTAATCTTGGACTGAGATATACATTTAATTCGACCGGGTCCCGGATTTCATCACATGATTACTCAGGTGAATACAAGTTTGATATGAGGATTTCCTCTCAATCTCTGGAAATAATTGGCGAAACAAGACTTGAATATTCTGATAAATTTGAATTTTTATTCTACTCAGGTCTTGGAGTAATTTTTTCAGGATTAAAGATGGATGAGTTTCTTGAAATCATGGAAATCATGGTTCATGAAGAGCACCAAAATTACAGGTCTTTCAGTATTGTAGGGGAATCGGGCTTTACAGGTTCTTATCTTCTTAATAATTTTAATATTGAACTAAGTCTTGGATATCTGTACCAGTTTGGATTCGGTAGCTATTACAATAAATCTGATGAATCTGTTACACTTTGGTATCCATCTGGTAATAAGGAAATTAAACATGGCTGGAATGGCTTAAGAATTGGCCTGGGGATAACATATATGATTGACTTGAAAGATCTTTTCGATAAAACTGATTAAAAATAAGTTCGTTGGGCCAACTAATGAAGTTTCCATTCAGTTTGTATGCGAAATGGATCACGTCTAAAATAGTCCAAATTCCTTTTGTCTTGACACCCTCAGGTTATCAATACCAAACCAATTATCTTTCAGCCCAGAATGGATTTTATATCTATTACATTGATATAAAAGATTCCCTGTATCAGAAATCTGGCAACCCTGGCAAGTCCGAAAAGCAAATAAAGCCTGAATGGGTATTTAAACAAGCTTACTGCAATTACTGTGGGTGAAAAGGGCGAGAAGGGAAACAAGGCAGAAATTACAATAAAAGCGCCTCCCCATTTTCTTACCATACCAATATACTTTGCCAGTACACGTTCAGAATAAGCTTTTATTCTTTTTCTTTTTAATAATAATGTTCCGATATAATATGCTATCGCTCCGGCTGCATAGGAAAGAATACCAAGGATGGACAGCAATAGGAACGGTGAATTAAATTTTGAACTCCATATTACAAAAAAATCAGGGGGGATCATTCCGAATATTATCTCTGAAATAAAAAAGACAGTTAAAACTGCCCAGTCCTGAAACCTGGTGGTAATAAAATTGAAAATGGCATTAAAATCCAGAAGGTAATTGCCGATGAGGATAGCAGGGATCATTACAGCCAGATAGATCAGGATTATTTTCAAGGCTGTTTTCCACATGTAGTTATATGTACCTTTTTCCCTGTATTTATTGTGTCTGGATTTCAATTCTGACCAGAACCTTTTTGGTGTGGTATTATTCATTTTTCGCTCATATACTCCTCAATTTCTTTTCTTATTTCCCTGAATTTTTCCTTATCCATCCTTGCGCCGACTATCTCAATTACTTTGCCTGCCATTAATGAACCAATAATTCCGCACCTTTCAAGATTCAAACCTTTTGACAGACCATAAAGGAATCCTGCGGCATAAAGGTCTCCGGCTCCAGTTGTATCAATGCATTTTACAGGGAATGCGGTTACTTTTATTAATTCATTGACACTTTTCAGCCACGATCCTTCAGCCCCTACTTTAAGGATAACAGTTTCTGACATATCTGATAGAACAGTCAGAGCTTCTTTTGGTTCAAGCCCGGTAAATGCTCTGGATTCCTGTTCATTTGCAAAAAGGATATCGACATATCCCTCAACAATTTTCTTAAAAGACTCAAGATTCTCTTCAACAACATTATAGCTTGCAAGGTCAAGGGCAATTATAATTTTGTTTTCTTTGGCAATTTTGCAGACCATTTCTATAAGGGGGAAGTTATTTATGAGATAACCTTCAAGATAGAGTATATCATATCCCTCGAAAAGCATTGGTTTAAGATCATCAGTTGTAAGTTCCACAGCGGCACCAAGATAAGTAGCAAAGGTCCTTTCCGAATCGTGGGTAATAAGTGCAACCGCCGTCCCGGTTACAGAATTTCTGCGGATCAGAAGCGTATTGACACCCGCTTTTTTCATGTCATTTTCAAAAAAATCTCCGGTATCGTCCCTTCCGATCGATCCTATAAATCCGGTATCGGCTCCGAGCATAGCAAGTCCGTGAATAGTATTGGCTGCCGAACCGCCTGATGTCCAGGTCCTGGGGAAAATTTCAGTAGCGGCTTTTATACCTTCCGAAGTCTCCTTGTTCACAAGCTGCATGCTTCCTTTTGGCAGTTTGAATTCATGAAGAATGTAATCACCTTCAACAAGCGTCATTACATCAACCAGGGCATTACCGATTCCCAATATCCGTTTCATTAAAAAATTTTCGGCAAAGATATTGCTTAATTCACATAAAGCCCTTATTTTTGGCACGCTAAATTTGAGCATAGAAATACCTTCCTCAGTAGCTCAGTTGGTTAGAGCAATCCCGCTTTTTGATAAAAAGCGGGATTAATCCGTGGACCAGCTCAGCAGAGGGAAAGAAAATATTCCTCAGTAGCTCAGTTGGTTAGAGCAATCCCGCTTTTGATAAAAAGCGGGATTAATCCGTG
>CAZCQC010000154.1:0-7865 GCA_964500155.1 uncultured Rikenellaceae bacterium
TCAGCATGTGCCTGATCGACATATCCAAGTATAACTGTTTCTCCAATCTCAAAATCTCCTCTGGTCGGTTTTTCCTGACTCATTATCATCCTGAAAAGGGTTGTTTTTCCGGCTCCGTTCGGACCGATAACACCAACTATTCCGTTAGGAGGCAGATTGAAATCGAGATCATCAAACAGTAGCTTATCTCCGAATGATTTGGCAACCTTAGAAGCCCTGATCACTTTATCGCCAAGCCTCGGTCCGTTGGGAATAAATATTTCAAGCCTCTCTTCCTTGGCTTTGACATCCTGGTTTAAAAGATTCTCATAAGCGCCCAGCCTGGCTTTTGATTTTGCATGTCTCGCTTTTGGAGACATTCTTACCCATTCAAGCTCCCTTTCAAGTATTTTCCTTCTTTTAACATTTCCTTTTTCCTCGACTTCAAGCCGTTTTGTCTTCTGTTCAAGCCATGATGTATAGTTCCCTTTCCAAGGGATGCCCTCCCCCCTGTCGAGTTCAAGGATCCATCCAGCAACATTGTCAAGGAAATACCTGTCGTGGGTTATGCAGATTACTGTACCGTGGTATTGCTTGAGGGTTGTTTCGAGCCATTGGACAGATTCAGCATCAAGATGGTTCGTCGGCTCGTCAAGCAGAAGGATATCGGGCTGCTTTAAGAGCAGCCTGCAGAGGGCAACCCTTCTTCTTTCGCCTCCGGAGAGAATACTGACTTTTGTATCACTTTCGGGGCATCTCAGGGCATCCATTGCCCGCTGGATCCTGTAGTCGATATTCCAGCCGTCGTTATAATCGATCTTCTCCTGCAGAACCGCCTGCCTGTCCATGAGTTGCTGCATTCTGTCGGGATTTTCATATACCTCGGGTTCACCGAAATTCAGATTTATTGTTTCATACTCCTTAATCAGATCCATGGTTTCCTTAACGCCATCCTCGACTATCTCGCGGACCGTCCTGTTCTCTTCAAGAAGCGGATCCTGGGGCAAATGCCCGACAGTGTAACCCGGCAGGAATGTGACTTCTCCCTGATACTCTTTCTCAAGTCCTGCAATTATTTTCAGCAGGGTTGATTTCCCCGATCCGTTCAGTCCTATTATACCGATCTTCGCACCCAGAAAAAATGAGAGTGAGATATCCTTAAGCACCTGACGGTGAGGAGGGAAAGTCTTTCCGACACGGAACATTGAAAAGATGATCTTGTTGTCGTCGCTCATAAAAATGATTTTGCGACAATTTAGAAAAAAAATAAGGACTAAAGTCCTTAATGTGTCGGATTTTGCTAACTACGGCCTGAAGGCCGTAGTTAGGTAAAGAAACCCTATTATAATGTATGTAAAGTCATGCGACATTGCCATAACTACGGCTTTAAAGCCGTAGGTTTGAGCATAGATGGAGATCGGGCTTTAGCCCTTAAACCTTATTCGGATTAAAGAGTTTTATTGTTTCATCCTGAAGGAGAACCCAGAGGGAATATACACCTTTCAATGTTCCGATCGGAATATTAAGACATCCCACTGCTGCTACAATCATCACAAGATATCTTGCCCAACCCTGGAGAGAGAGAAGCCCTATCCCCCCCACCAGTCCAAGAGTTGATAAAAACCCTATCAGCAAAGGAACGCTTATTGAAAGAAATCCCAAAACCATCGATGGAATCTCATCATTGCCCACCACTCCTCTTGCAAAATTCAGTGCAAAAAAAGCAGCCATAGCCCCTATAAGACCAATGAATCCAAAGCCAATATGTATGGCACCGACCACGGTCACATGTTTTCTCATTTTATTTGACTCTTCCATGACTTTAATTTTTTATTCTTTTGTTTTTGTTTTCATTCCTCCTTAATGACTTGCTCTTTAGAAAATAGTTGCATCAAAATACCTAATATTTTTATTAAAAATACGTTTTTAAACAAAAACAGGAACAGTCGCGGAACAATTCTTAATTTTGATAAAATATTTACAAATGAAGCGGAAAATAGTATTTATAGTATCATTCTTATTCATCACCCTGGCATTCAACTCATGCGAGCCACTTGGATCATGTAAGGTCTGCCGGCAGGTGACCTATGAGATCGGCGGCGGAGTCATATCTGAAGGGGCTGAAATAGAATATTGTGACGGAGCACTCCTTGGAATCGAAGCCACAGATGATATTTTTGTCAACAATACAAGAATTTCCTGGGAATGCAGATAGGCAATTTCTAATCCCACGTACCCCGCACCCCGTACCTTTACCACTTTTCTTTTATAAACAGTATTTTTTATTTGACCAAACCCTTTGAAAATTCAGTTTTCGGCATTAATTTTGTTCATAAGTTGTTAATAATTGTATACCATTTACTAGCAGACATATATATCTTGTCGTAAATTTATACAAGTCAAATTCAATTTTATAATGTCTCTGAATTTCAGTGGTTTAGAATTAACCGATAAGACTATTGTCATTGTCGAAGATGATGTTCCATCCATCAGGTACTATGAAACTCTTCTTCAAAGTTCAGGGGCTGAAGTAATCAAATTTCGTACTGGCAAGGATTTTGTCGATTTTCTGAATAACAAAGAAGCAAAGGTTGATCTGGTGATAATGGATTTTCTTATTCCTCTTATTAACGGAATCGATTGCACAAGGATGTTCAGAAAAACAAGGAAAAGTGTTCCCGTCCTCATGATTACCGCATATTCCTCAGAACAATCAAAATCTGATGCTTATATTGCCGGATGCAACGAATACATTCTTAAGCCGGTATATCCTGAAAATGTGTATTCCCTGCTGGAAAAATATTTCAGGCAGGAAGTTCCCAAATCCGTTACCTACCGTTCCTGATCCTTTTATTCTGTTTTATTTTGCTGATTGCCGACATATTCGGTATAGTATGCTTCAAGCTTTTTGGTAATCTCGTCGGCTATCTCTTTTTTACCGTGCGATTCACAATATCCGGCTGCCTTTGATGTATACTGAATGGCAGATTGTATTTCATATTCTGCGGAACTTAAAACATAGGGATTCTGCCTGAGGTAATAATTCAGCTTTTCAAAATAATAATCACTCAGGCTCTTTGTCATTTCAACTGCTTTATCCGCCTCTCCTGCTGCAAAATATGCATCAATAAGATCGGTGTAATAGGGATCATACGGAAACCTGTCGGGAGGCAGCAAAGCAAGACAGCTGTTAAGCACTTCAACCGCCTTTTCATTCTTACCCTCTGCAGCAAGGGCTTTTGCCAGACGTGAGTATACCAGTCTTGCCTTTATTACAATTAAGGTCCTGATATGGTGATAATCCAGGTTGACTTCAGGATTATTTGCCCCACCCCATACGAATTTGTTTACAATGTTGTCATACAGGATATCCGGATCAATCCTGCCATACTCCAGCCATCCCTTATTTTCCGATTTAACCGGAACCAGCCTGTAAGCAAGTCCTTCCATCTGAAAATACTCCTCAAGACCAAGTGCATCATCGTGATACCCTGTGACGTAGTATATAGGCCGCTCCCAGTTATTATGGGCCAGTATGTCAAGTACAATAAGCTGGCTCTTAAGAATTGAATTTCCCTTCAGCTTAATGTCAATATACGGGACAATCTTGTCAGCATCCTCGGGCCTGACAGTTCCCGATGCAATAACTTTCGCAGAATCAACAGGGATCCTGATGGTTCTCGACGGTATTACATCAAGAATTTCGGTAGCCGAAACCTGGACCTTTGTTGCCTTGTTATCGCTGTTGACCCAGTCGATGACGGTTGAAATACTGACCGGATCCTTTGTCTTTTCTACAATGAAGACCTGGTTATTCACTCCGTCGTAATATTTTTTTGCCGGGAGAGTAACAGGCAGCGGACCTGATTCATATGTCTTTCTTTTCATCTGGTTGATATACCAGTCGGTATTCAGAAGCATAAGGTTGCAGACTCTTATATCGGTTCTCATTCCCTCAACTTCCTGAGCATACCACAAAGGGAAAGTATCATTATCTCCATTAGTGAAAAGTATTGCGTTGGGCGCACATGAATTCAGGTAGTTAAATGCCACATCGCGAGCCAGATAACGGCCTGACCTGTCATGATCATCCCAGTTCTGGAATCCCATAAGCACAGGAACAGCAAAAAAACATATTGCACCTGAAAGAGGGGCAGCGATCTTTTCACCCGATATCTTTGACAGAGCTTCGAAAAGAGCCAGAACTCCCAGCCCAATCCAAACTGCAAAAAAATAAAATGAACCGGCATAAGCATAATCTCTTTCCCTTGGCTGATTCGGATACTGGTTGAGATAGAAAACAATCGCAGCACCGGTTAAAAGAAAGAGCAGCAATATGCTCCACCAGTTCTTGTAATCGCGGTTCAGATGATAGAACAATCCTATGATCCCAAGCAGGAAAGGAAGAAGAAAATAGACGTTTCGCGAGGTGTCGTTCTTCATGCCTGCCGGCAAGTCGGAAGTTCCTACCCTGGGCTCATCAAGGAAATTTATCCCTGTTATCCAGTTACCGTTGACAGCGCCGCCTGTTCCCTGGGTATCGTTCTGCTTGCCGGCAAAATTCCACATAAAATACCTTGCATACATATATCCGAACTGGTAAGAGAACATAAACCTCAGATTCTCGCTGAACTTAGGCTTACGGAGTATCTCCTTCTCTCCCGACTGATTTGTTACCGATACCGGAGTCCCCTTCACTTTACCCCACTCCCTGTACACTGGTTCATGTTCGCTCTGCTCGCTCCACATCCTCGGGAAAACGGTTATAAACCGCTCATCGTATACCCGCTCAAGATCATGTGCACTGATGACATATTTACCATCTTCAAGGACATATTTTGGCTTCCCCTCCTTATAATCCGTTACAGGAGCATTATAATAAGGCCCTCTGAAAAGAGGACGTTGACCATACTGTTCCCTGTTCAGGAAATAAAGAAGACTGAAGGGATTCTCGGGTTGATTTTCGTTCAGCGGTGTATTGGCGGAAGCCCTGATTACAATTATCGCATTTGATGAATATCCTATCAGGATCACCATTACAGATGTAAGAATTGTATTAAGGACAACACGGTTCTTTCCGGCAAGGTACCAGATATAAAGGGCTATGCATGCAAGTACTAAAATGTTAAGGACCATCGATCCTGAAATTATCCAGATCCCTGAAAGCAACATTGCGGCAATGGCATAAGCCGAGTTCTTTACTTTTTCACCTGAAGAAAGTGTCGACTTAACTGCAAGAATGAAAAATGCCGCCAGAAGAATAAAATGGAATATCATCCCGCTGTTAGGTGGTAATTTCAAGCTGTTCACAAAAAACATATCAAGCTTTGATGATATAGTAACAACTCCCGGCATGATCCCGTAAAGAAGGAAAGACAGAAGTATTACTGAAATTCCAAGTGATGTCATAAATCCTTTCCACGAAAACTCATATTTCCGGAAGTAATAAACAAGGACTATGGCCGGAAGTGTAAGAAGATTAAGTAGATGAACACCTATTGAAAGTCCCATAAGGAAGGCGATGAGGATGATCCATCTGTTTGAATATTCTTCATCCGCCACGTCTTCCCACATAAGTATAGCCCAGAAGACCATTGCGGTAAAGAGAGATGAAGATGCATATACCTCACCTTCGACAGCTGAAAACCAGAATGAATCAGAAAAAGTGAAGGCAAGAGCTCCTACGACACCTGCCGATATGACTGCCGTGATCCTGGATATATTGAAATCATTCTCATCACGTAGGAAGATCCTTCTGGCCAGATGAGTTATTGTCCAGAAGAGAAAGAGGATCGTGAATGCACTTGCAAGAGCTGACATCGCGTTCACCATAGCAGCTACCAATGAGGTATTGCCTCCTGCAAAAAGGGTGAAGAACCTGGCAAATACCATAAATACCGGGTTTCCCGGAGGATGCCCGACTTCAAGCTTGTAAGATGACGCTATGTATTCACCGCAGTCCCAGAGGCTGGCCGTCGGTTCAATTGTCAAAAGATAGGTGATCGCAGCAACTGCAAATACCACCCAGCCGGTTAAATTGTTTATCAGCTTGTATCTTTTCATCGTTTCCCAGTTGGTTTTATCCAGTAATCCATTCAGTTAATTGAACGGTGAAATTAGTAAATTTTTCATACTATGGCTCACAGTTGAGACACTCACTAATTTTACTATTTTTGAATAAACGATTTCGGATGAAATTTTTTCGTGTCCTGTTTTGCATTTCATTCATTTCCATTTCAGGAGTCACTTCCGCACAGTACTATAATACCGGGCAGGATCCGGCATCATTGAAATGGATGCAGATAAAGACCGGAAGGTTTACAGTCATTTATCCGAAAAGTTACGGTGATGCCGGAATTGATTTTGCAAGATCGCTGGATAATGCTTATTCAAAGCTTATTTCCCTTTATCCTGAAAAGAAATTCAGGATACCGGTAGTCATTCATAACTACACAACCCAATCGAACGGTTATGTTGCATGGGCACCAAGCAGAATGGAAATATATCCTACCCCTGAGCAGAATTCAATTCCTCTCGATCCCAATACCCAGCTGGCGATCCACGAGCTTACTCATGTGCTTCAGATGGAATCGCTGAACAGGGGATTTACAAAAGCGATGTCATATATTACAGGCCAGCAGTTTACCGGAATCGTTTCGTCCCTTCTGCCTCTATGGTTTCTTGAGGGTGATGCTGTTTTTTCCGAATCGGTCCTTACTGGTTCAGGGCGGGGACGTGTTCCCTCTTTTCAGAAGCAGCTCAAGGCAATGATGATTGAAAATGGCCGCATATACAAGTATGACAAAATACTTAACGGTTCATTCCGTAATTATGTACCGGACCACTATCAGACAGGATATCAGATGATGGCATGGTCATATGCAAAGTATGATCGTCAGATGTGGAAAAAAGCGCTCAACCTTACTGCAGGAGCACCTTTTGTGATAAATCCTGTCAATCTCAGCCTGAGGAAATCGGTATCTCTGACAAAAAAAAGACTTTTCAGTGAAACCTTCGACACACTAAAAACACTCTGGACGAATGATGATAGTGGGTCAGGAAGTGAATCCTATGAGATTCTGAATCCTCCGAAAGGGAAATATTATGTCAACTATTATTCCCCGGTTCTTGCTGGCAACGACAGTATAATAGCCGTAAAAACTTCACTGACGGATCCTCCGTCGTTTGTTCTGATTAGACCGTCGGAAAAATCGGAAGAAAAGATCCATATTCCGGGTTATGGATATCCCTGGTTTATTTCGTACGGAAAAGGAAAGCTTGTATGGGTGGAAACGCATTCTGATCCGAGATGGGAAAACAGGAACTGGTCGGTAATAAATCTCATGGACATAAGGGATAGAAAAATCCGTCATGTGACAGGTAAGACAAGGTATATGTCGGCATCTTTATCTCCCGACGGAAATTATATTGCTGCAATCGAGAATACAATTGATAACCGGAACAATCTTCATATCCTTGATGCCTGGAACGGATATATGCTTAATGCGGTTCAGGCTCCGGGAAACGCATCATTGCAGAGGCCACAATGGGACGCTTCGGGGAAAACACTCTCTGTTATTTATTTAACAGAACAGGGAGAGGGGATCCTTAAATTCAGCCTGACTGACAAAAACTGGCATACGCTTATTGAGGCCGGAAACGATGATATTCAGTCCTCATTCCTCAGAAACGACTCATTGTTCTTTGTAAGTTCGTACTCCGGAACTGACAATATTTACCTGTGTAAACCCGACAAATCAGTTGTGCCTCTGACAAAATCGAGATTCGGGATCAGCGATCTGAACCTGTCCGGCTACCTGTTGCTGTTTTCAGATTACTCCTCATCGGGAAACAACATCAGCTATACTACGTTGCCCACGGTTTCT
>CAZCQC010000155.1:0-3857 GCA_964500155.1 uncultured Rikenellaceae bacterium
CAGCCACTCAGTACAGCAGAAATGCGATTTTTTCGGGTTTGATGCCTTCAGCGATTGCAGCGATTCTGCCCGAGCTCTGGGTCGAGGATGATGAAGAGGAGGGCAAGAATAACTTCGAGGAGGAGCTTTTCAAATATCAGCTTGCACGCAAAGGACTTAAATACAAATGGTCATATCACAAGATAATAAGTAACCAGGAGGGACGGAAAGTCAACGAAAGAATGCGGCAGATGCTTGATAATGACATAAATATTCTGGTTTACAATTTTGTTGACATGCTTTCGCATGCAAGGACCGAAATAGGTCTTATCAGGGATCTTGCCAACGATGAAAAAGCTTATCGGAGCCTTACACGTTCGTGGTTTGTTCATTCTCCCCTGTACGAATTACTTATCGCTCTTTCAACCCAGCCTGTCAAGATAATATTCAGCACAGATCACGGTACGATAAGGGTACAGAACCCGGTAAAGGTCATCGGAGACAGGAAAACATCATCCAACCTCAGGTATAAAATGGGAAGAAATCTTGATTATAATCCCAGACAAGTTTTTGAACTCAGATTCCCGGAAAAAGCAGGCCTGCCAAAAACAAACATTACTTCAAAGTACATTTTTGCTCTCAACAAGGATTTCCTTGTTTACCAGAACAACTATAATTATTATGCAGGCTTTTATAAGGACACATTCCAGCATGGAGGTATTTCGATGCAGGAAATAATGCTTCCGATTGCCTGCCTTGAACCTGTTTCATAATTAATCCGGCAACCAGGATGAGGATCCTTATCAAAGATAAAAAAAACCTGCCGGCTGCTGCAAGAAAAATACTCGAACATACTTCGGGACAAAAGTTACTGGCATTTTACGGATCAATGGGGGCCGGGAAGACAACCATTGTCAAGGCAATCTGCAAGGTACTTGGTGCAGGTGACATTGTTACAAGCCCGACATTTACAATGGTAAATGAATATTTGACAAATAAAAATGAAATCATTTATCATATCGACTTTTACAGGATTAAAAAGGTTGAAGAAGTTTTTGATTTCGGGATAGAGGAGTACTTCTCAAGCGGTTCATATTGTTTTATGGAATGGCCTGAACTTATTGGCGGCATACTTCCTCCTGAAACTGTTAAAATCAGAATCACAATTGGAGAAAAGGATCAAAGGATCATTGACATTGAATAAACCTTGCTCCTGTATTGCAATTTTTTTAACTTTGAGAAAATAACAACATTCTCACAATGAATGATAAAGGCAAAAACGGAAATCTGAGTTTTGGCAATGCCGGTTTAATGCCAAGAGAAGAACAGCTTGAAACGGCTGTGAGGCGTAAGAGGATCTCAATCGGAGTTCCAAACGACAAAAAGAATGATGAAAAAAGAGTGGCCCTAACTCCAGAAGCTGTAAATCTGCTTGTTGAAAATGGCAATGAGGTTATCCTTCAGAAGGGAGCTGGTACAGGCGCAAATTATTCCGACAAGGATTATGCTGAAAACGGTGCAGTAATAACTGATTCACTTGCCAGGGTTTTCAGTGCCGATGCAGTGATCAAAGTTGCACCATTTACATTGCAGGAGGTCGATTACCTAAAAGGAAATCAGATAGTTATGTCTTTTTTGAATGTCCTGCAGCTAAGTGAAGAGACCCTGGGTAAACTTATAAGGAAAAAGGTTACTGCAATTGCGCTCGAAAAGATTCGCGATATTAATGGCGCTATGCCTGTTATGGAATCCATGAGCGAAATCAGCGGGGTTACGTCTATCCTTGTTGCATCCGATTATCTGAGCAACCATCATGGAGGGAAGGGTGTCCTTCTGGGCGGAATTACCGGAGTTACTCCTACAGAGGTGGTTATAATAGGAGCCAACACTGCCGGAGAATATGCGGCCCGTGCAGCTCTTGGACTTGGCTCTCAGGTTAAAATATTTGACCAGTCGCTTCATAATCTCAGGAGGTTTCAGAACCTGATAAACCAGCGCCTGCAGACATCAGTATTTCATCCGCAGGTTTTAAAAAAAGCTCTTAAATCAGCCGACGTTCTTATTGGGGCCATTGAACTTGAGGATCTTCGCCCCTGGTACTACATTACAGAGGAGATGGTAAAGACCATGAAAAAGGGATCAGTTATTATTGACCTGAGCATCGACCGCGGAGGATGCATTGAAACAACCGAATGTCGTGCACTCAGGGACCCTGTCTATGAAAAGCATGGTGTGATTCACTTCTCTGCCTGGAACCTACCATCCCGGATGGCAAGAACGGCTTCGATCGCTCTCAGCAATATCTTCAACCCTCTTTTCCAGGAGATCGCGGAGGCAGGAGGAATTATTCATTTACTTAAGAATGACCGTGGAATGCGAAACGGGGTTTATCTTTTTAACGGGATACTCACAAATGAAACATTAGCCCAGAAATTCGGAGCGATTTCAAAAGATCTTGATCTGCTAATATCGGCATTCTGAAAATGTTCCTCGTTACTGGGTGCTGGTTACTGGTAAATCATCCCCCTTTGAAGGGGGTTGGGGGATGTGAGATCCTCTATTTACATGTACTCACCCCTTTATCCCCTCTCTACTTCGTAAAGAGGGGACTTGCCAGGAGACACCTCCAGCCAACGCTAGATGTAAGTCATTAAAGCCTTTCCCCCGTTAATAGTGATTTTAGCATTCTTACCAATATAGAATGCCCTGTTGTCATCAATATGCCCTGCCGGAAAATCAAACAAAACAGGGTATTTATAATCCGACACTGATTCCGCAATTGTCGTTTCAGCACTTTTACCCCAGGGTATTTTTGTGTTCTCCATTTTTGCAAGTCCCCCGACAATCAATCCCGACAGTCCTTTAAGCTTACCTGCGAGCCTGAGTGAATTCATCATCCTGTCGAGATGGTAATAGTACTCCCCCACCTCTTCAATAAACAGGATCCTTCCCCGTGTTTCAGGTTCAGCTTTTGTACCGATCAGACTATAAATCAACGACAGATTTCCACCTGTAACTTCTCCCTTGATATTTCCGGGACGGATGAATGTTCCTTCCCAGGAAAGTGGCCTGTAACCACCGAACAATGACTCATGAAGAGTGCTGAAGGTTGCTGGTGTTTTGTTCTTATCGGAATAATTTAGCGGCATATCGCCATGTACCGAAGTGATCCCGATAACTTCATTAAGCCAGAGATGCAGAACGGTTATATCGCTGAATCCGACATACCATTTGGGATATTTTTTCAGCGCTGAAAACCTCATCCGACTTATTATTCTCAGTGTACCATACCCCCCTCTTGAGCAAAACACTGCTTTAATATCCGGGTCATTTGTCATTTTCTGAAGATCAAAAAGACGCTCATCATCATTTCCGGCAAAAGGACCTGAGCGTTTCAATACATTTTTCCCGGTCCTGACTTTTAACCCCCAATTTTCAAGGAATACGACGGCAGAGTTTATTTTCTCTTCATCAATTGACCATGAAGGAGAAACAATTGCAACTTCATCGCCCCGCCTGAGAAACGGAGGCTGGATTTTTTTCATTGATATCTTATTGCTTATATACCGTAAAAATAATCCTTATTGGCAATCTATCCAACTGCATGAATAAACATTATCTTTGTGCGATTTTAAAAATAGTTGACCATTCTTTAAAGAATTATGAAGAATTTCAAAAGATATCTGATTACTTCTGCTCTGCCCTATGCTAATGGACCATTGCATATTGGCCATCTCGCAGGTGTTTATGTCCCGTCGGATATTTACACCCGCTATCTCAGGATGAAAGGGGCAGATGTAATATCGATCTGTGGATCGGATGAACACGGAGTACCCATAACCCTGAAAGCACGCAAGGAGGGAATTACGCCGCAGGAA
>CAZCQC010000156.1:0-3181 GCA_964500155.1 uncultured Rikenellaceae bacterium
TGATCCGACAAGTGCTGGTCAGTACTTTCGTAATACAACCCATTGGGTTGAATTCCGCTTTGGTGAAATTCTTCTGAACTATGCTGAAGCTTGCATTGAACTCGGGGGAGCTGACCTTCAACCGGGTATCGACGCTATGAACCTGGTGAGAAACCGTGCAGGTCTGCCCGACCGCGACCGCACAACCACCGATCAGGATCTGGCAAGGTCATGGATCCGTCATGAAAGGGCAATTGAGTTCTTCGGTGAAGGACACCGCTATTATGATTTGCGCCGCTGGATGGAATTTGGCAATGTAGTTGAAAATGTTTACGGAATGAAGATTAAGGAATTCACAAATGGTAACATGGAATGGAAACTTGATCTTACCGACAATGAGGATACAAGATCATGGGCCGGTAACAAATTCTACTGGCTCCCGATAATCCGTGATGAGATGAACAAGGCTCCGCAGTTACAGCAAAACCCGGGTTATAATTAATAGTTAATTTAGAGTTAGGGTTTTACCCCCAACCCCCCGCCAGTTGGCGGGGGGTCTTTAGAAAAATTGATTCAGGGGGTCAATATTAAAGCCGGTCCGAAAGGGCCGGCTTTTTAATTTAATGATAGAACCCGTAATACCAGAACGTATTTCCGAATTTCTGTTTCAGAAATGGTTGTGCTGTTTTCAGATTGTTCCCATATGACTGGAACATCCGAAGGAACTGGTTAAATTTGGTTTCAACCTGAGGGTCGATTTTCAGAATCCCGATATCAGGAAGGGCTAAACCTGACATTCTGCAAACCAGAGCAGCTTCCTGGAGATGGACAGGGATCTTTTTATAACCAAGACTTTCAAGCCGTACTAACCCTGATGCAATACCTGCATAATCCTCATTAAGCATAAGGAAAGCCATCTTATATTCAAACAATTTACGGTTCATGGAGTCAGCTGAAAATGCCATTTCAATGTTGACATATGGATTATCGGTAATTGAAAAAAAATCGTGCTCAATCTTTTCTTTTCTTTTATTTCCTAATTCAGGGTGTGATTCAATAGATTTTTCATTGTATAACAATTTTTCAAAACCGATGGCTTCATTCCTGTAAAACAAAGTCTTTTTCAGAATTGATATGTATTTAGACGCCATCATATAGTTGCTGTTTACTATTTCGGTCTTTATAAGCATCCTGAGATCTTCCGGAGCGATCCCTTTCATGACCATATTCTCAAAAGCCCATCTTTGTGCTTCATTTATCATTCCGGTTGTATAATAGAAATATGCACCCCGCCTTAAGACCTCTCCAATCATCTCCCATTTCAGGAACAGTGACTGACCATCGGGGCTCTGTGGGAAATGGAAAAGATTGTCGGTAAGCCTTCCAGTTTCGCAAAGTGCTACATTATTAAGGTATATAGTGAGCCGGTTTGTTGAAGGATGATTCGAAATATACCTGGGAACCTCATTAAACATCCCCTGGCTGAAGAGTTTTTCTGCATGAAAATATTCCTTAATGGCCCTGTCAAAGCGCAGTAATCCAAAAATGATGACAAGTAGCAATGATACCAGCGAAAGGACCATAATTTTAAAGGGTTCTTTTTGCCTGATCCTGGCCGGTATTGTGATTTTCCATTTGGCAATCAGAGGAAGAAAAACAATCAAACAAATTATTGAACCAAACAACAGTAATTGATTGCCTGTATTTTCATCAGAAAAAGGGAAAATCATCAGCGATTTAATTGGCTGAAAGAGGAAAAATTCTTTTAGAAAATAAATTACGATAAAGATAAATGCAAACATCGAAATAATTCCAGGCCACTCCTTTCTTATTGATTTCAGGATCAGGTAGAGAGTGTACATCAGTGCAAAGATCCAGGCAAATCCGCCAGTAATACAATACCAGAAGGGGAGCATGACGACAGGGAGATAGCCTTTGAGATATCTTATTACCAGGTAAAAAAGGACAAGCTGCAAAAGGACACCAAGACTGTTATATAAAAGGTACTGATAGTTGGTCTGCAGAATGAAAAATGCGGTTCCGAAAAGAAGAGGCAGGAGGATCGATGGTTTGCCAGTTAGAAAACTAATAATCCTTGAAATCATAAACATTATCAGGCAGATTGTCATTGAAATAATTATTGCTCCGGCCACAGGATAGTAGTAAAATGTCGTCAGGAATCTGCCAAAATAGACCAGCAATGAGCCAGGCTGGATCAGGCTGGTTTTAAGGTAATCGGATGAAAATACAAAGAGGGATATTTTTTCCTGGTAATACTCAACGTAATCAGCAAAAATCCCGAAAAACAATACCAATCCCGTAAAGAATATCAGATACGGCAGAGGTTGAGTAACAGGATTCCTATTTGTTTTGGCTGGAGACATTGTAAGATATTTCTATATTGGGGTTTGAGTTTTTGGTATTATTAAAGAACTTACACAGAGTTCCACTGAGTATCACAGAGTTCCACAGAGAAACAAAAAGCCTTCAGATTTCAACTCTGTGGATCTCTGTGACTTCTCTGTGGATCTCAGTGTAACATTTTTAATTCTCTGTCCATTTTGCCTGTAATGCATCTCCTTTTGCAATTTTCCGGATTTTACCGGGAATAACATCGACCTTAAGAGTTGAGAGTTCCGGAAGATTGAAACTCTTTAAGAACCGTCCGTAAAATTCAGGATCCTTTTGCGGCATGATAAACGGCTTGCCGGAGGCTCCGTTTTCATCAATATATGAAATGAACAATCTTGTAGTCAGGCCGTCGATCCGTTTACTGCTGAAGACAAGCCACCTGCTGTTTGATGACCAGGAGTGATAACTGTCGGAAAAATCACTGTTCAGATTCAAAGTCGCAGGCTTCAAAGTCCTGAGATCGATTTCAAAAAGATCAGCTTCCTTATGCCAGATAGGAAAACAACCGTAGTCATGAAGTGTAATTACAATGTAATTACCGTCGGGGGAAACCCTGGGAAAGGAGACACTTTTATTTTTAGCAGAGGCATTGTAGATCAATTCTACTTTCCCTGTTTTTCGTGTTGAAGGATCAAAAGAAACACGGCAGAGATCATATCGGACGCTGTCGTAAATAAATACTTCACCGACCTTTTGAGCTCTGCAGAAATAGAGAAATTTTCCATCGGGAGACCATTCGGGATAGGTGTCCATATATTGCTCCTTATCCGGAAGATCAATATCCATAATT
>CAZCQC010000157.1:0-4095 GCA_964500155.1 uncultured Rikenellaceae bacterium
AGGACAAGAACGATTTCGAACCGGTAAAAGCTGAAAAGGCAGCACCTGTTCCCACATCCTCCACAAAGGATAAGAAAGGAAAATCAGGTACCGCAGATACTTCTTCGGCAAAAAAAGAAGTCAGGGTTGAAATTGACTTTAGCGGCACTAACGACCGAATAACGGCACTCCCGGGGGAAGCCGGTGAATACAGGATAGTGGGCGCCGCCGACGGAGGACTTATATTTATTAGCAATGGCAAGCTTATGAAATACAACATTGCCGATGAGAAAAATGAGGAGATCCTTGATCGGGTAATGAGCGCCTCACTAACATCAGATGGTAAGATGGCAATCTACAGATCCGGAGAAGATTATGGGATCATAAAGCTTACCCCAGGACAAAAAGCAGGTGCGGGCAAATTGAACTTTGGAGGGCTTGAGATGAAAATTGACCCTCAGAGAGAGTGGAATCAGATCTACATTGATGCATGGCGTATTTTCCGTGATTATTTTTATGTCGATAACCTGCATGGAGTAGACTGGCAGGGAATGAAGGATCGTTACAGTGCTTTGCTCCCCTTTGTGAGCCACAGGGCCGACCTGGATTATATCCTTAACGAAATCGTAGCTGAAACCAATACAGGCCACACTTATGTCGACTGGGGTGATTTTGAAAATGTAAAACGCATAAACAATGGTCTTCTCGGGGCTGAACTGACAGCCGATGAAACAGCAGGACGTTACAGGATCACTAAGGTCTATAAGGGTGAAAACTGGAACTCTTCCCTCCGTTCCCCGCTCACGGAACAGGGGGTCGATGTGAAGGAAGGAGATTACCTTATAAGCATTGACGGGAAGGATGTCACAACTGCCGCTAATCCTTATCTTTTTCTCGAGAACAAGGCCGGAAAAACGGTCGAGATAAAGGTCGGCAGCAAACCGTCATCAACTGATGCCAGAACTTCCCTTATTAAACCAATAGCAAGCGAACTGGGACTTCTGCATCTCGACTGGGTAAATGAACGAAGGGCAATGGTCGATAAGCTTTCAGGAGGTAAAATCGGTTATATCTACGTTCCCAATACATCTACAGATGGTAACCGCGAGCTTTTCCAGGGCATGTATACATATTTCGACAAGGAGGCTTTGATAATCGATGAACGTTATAACGGAGGCGGTTTTATTCCCGATCGTATGGCTGATTTGCTCGACCGCCATACCCTTGTCTACTGGCATCAGAAAGGACTTACTCCGGGTAAATCCCCTGCAATTGCGCACGACGGACCAAAAGCCATGCTGATTAACGGTTATTCAGCTTCAGGGGGCGATGCATTTCCGTATTTCTTCAAAAAGCTGGAACTGGGTAAACTAATTGGCACCAGAACATGGGGAGGACTGGTTGGCATCTCGGGAAATGCCCGCCTTGTTGATGGAGGCTATATATCAGTCCCAAGGTTTGGAGTTTTCGACCAGGAAGAAGGATGGATAATCGAGGGTATTGGCGTTTATCCTGATATCGAAGTGGTTGAGAGGCCGGAAAAGATGGCGAAAGGAATCGATACATGCATAGAAAAGGCTGTTGAAGTCCTGCTTCAGGAACTGAAGGAGAAACCGGCTAAAAAGGTCACTGTTCCGGCTTCACCTGACAGATCAAAATGGAGGGAAAAGTAAAATCAATAAATTCAACTAATTATGAATTTGCAAGTTAGACCAATATTGTACAGGATTATTATAAGCTTTACAGTGTTTCTGTTCCTTTTGAATGGAACAAGGGGTCAGAAGACCGATACCCTGTTCTTTTCCGATGAGGTAATCAACATGACACTGACTTCCCATTTTTCTGAGATCAGGGCTGATACTGCAAAAGATCCCAAACCTCACCCCGGCAAGCTGACCTATTATGACCCCGACGGGAAAGTAAGGAAGTTCAACGTTAAGGTAAGGGCAAGGGGTGATTTTCGACGTAATCCTGAAATCTGTACATTTCCTCCCCTCCTTGTGAATTTCAGAAAAAGCGAAGTCAAAAATACAATATTCAATAACCAGGACAAGCTTAAACTTGTAACTGCATGCCAGAGAGAGGAGGACGTGGTTGAGGAATACCTTATTTACAAGATGTATAACCTTGTAACTGACCTGAGCCTGAAGGTAAGACTTGTAAAGGTCGTCTATATTGATGACAATACCCGCAGGCAGGTTTTTGAGAGATACAGCTTTTTTATCGAGCATGAGGATCAGCTGGCTGAACGCAATAATGCGGTACAGAGGGACAGCCTGCTTAATCCTTTTATGCTTGACAGGGAAAACTTCATGAAAATGTCAGTTTTCGAATACCTGATAGGGAACAGGGACTGGTTTATTTCATCAAGACGAAACGTCATTATACTCAGGCCGTTAGATAAGACAAAAGTGCTTCAAGTTGTTCCCTATGATTTTGATTTTGCAGGACTTATTGATGCCAGTTATACCAAACCAAGGGATGTACCTGAAGCATTTCTCAGTAAAAGAAGGGTCTACAAGGGATTATGCTATTCGGATGATGAATTCAACAGAACATTTGATTTTTACAGGAAGCTGAAGCCGGAGTTTGAATCCATTATCAACAACCAGGAGATTATTTCAAAGGCCACCAGAAAAGAGAACTTAAGATATCTGGAGGAATTTTATCAAACCATTGATAACAAGGCACAGTTCAAAAAAGAATTTCTTGATGTCTGCGAAACCCGGAAGATGTATAATCTGCCGGATCTATAACCGCCCCCCATCCCCCCTAAAGGGGGGTTTAAGATTACTTCTGAATTAGCCTCCCCATGAAACTGGCTCCTCCCTAAAATTGCCCACTGGGCAATTTCCTCACGGTCGGCCCCCTTTAGGGGGTTGGGGGCAATACCTCAGTGTAAGTTCTTCACATAACAGATCCCGTTTCAGCACCATCAGCTGAAGGCTTGTATTTCTCCTCACATTTTTTCCTCCAGTCTTTCCTGTGCTTATGGCTTTCATTTGATCCCCCCGGGGCAATTCCAGTAAGAAGTATCTTCGACAGCAGAAACAATCCTGCCGTCTGCCAGTAATTCAGGACGGGCCCATGGAACAGATCAGGTATAAGCCAGTTCCACAGTGCCTGTACACCGAATATCACGGCGATTACAAATCCGATTCCAAGTATTCCGAATCCAATGTACTTAAAAACTTTAAGTGCTTTCATACTAATTATTTTTTAACAGTTTATACAATTCATCCAGGTTCTTTCGCAGTGCCAGCACTGCATAGCGTTTCCTCGAAATCAGTGTACTGATCCCCACGCCTGTTCTTTCGGATATCTCCCTGAAGCTCATCTCCTCAAACTCAGTGTCAGTGAATACTGATCTCTGCTCCTCAGGCAACGCAGAAAGTGTCTCTTCGATGGTTTCCCATATCATCTCTTTAAGATCTTCATCATAGGGTGTCGTTCCAGCCGATGGAAGGATCTCTTCGAGTGTCAGGGGTCCCTCTTCTCCTTCCGGGCCACTGTCCCTGAAGCTTATGACTTCATGTTTCCTTTTCCGAAAAAGATCTGTGATGCGGTTATCTGCCACTCTGTACAGCCATGCAGTAAGGCTTTCTATCCGTCTGATGTCATTGAACCCGATAGTGAGCTGGTAGAAGATATCCTGCAGAATATCCTCAGCTTCATCACTTACGGGGATCCTCTTCCTTATATAGCCGAGCAGACGTTTATGCTCACTTTTATAGGCAGATGTGATCCTTTTCGATTCTTTCGGGCTCATATCACAGGATATTTAATCCCATAGACGATAATGGAGGAATTATATTTTAAAATTAAAGGGAATTTTAAAGATAGATTAGAATCAGAGGATTAAAATGATATTATCAATCCAATAGATATACTGGTAATTATATTGAACCGCCTCCGGGGTTCGACTAAAAGTAAGGACCGATTTGTTAGTATGAGGCTGTATCAAAAGTCCACCACCTCCCCCCGCCAGCTGGCGGGGTACTCCTCCTCAGTGAGGAGGAGAAAGTTAATCCATTGTTAATCTTCACTTTCCCCTCCTTTGCAAAGGAGGGGTGTCCGCCGGCTGGCGGACGGGGTGGTTAAAAACACTTTTGATAC
>CAZCQC010000158.1:0-6761 GCA_964500155.1 uncultured Rikenellaceae bacterium
TCTTTTTCACCGCAGGAAAAAACCACGAAACATCCTGAAATTATCAAAAGCATTACAAGGTTTTTCATGATATCCGATTTTAAGTGCATAAACTGAAGTAAACAATTGCAAAACTAACTTAGATCAAAGGTAGTAAAAATAAATAAACCTCATCCCCCAACCCCTTCTCCTGAAAGAGAAGGGGCTTTAATTGAATAAATTAATAAATTTTAAGTCCCTCTCCTCCAGGAGAGGGATTTAGGGTGAGGTGAATGAAAATTGAGGAGTTAGGGGAGAGGTTAATATTCTTTAATTTTGATATTCTTAAATGCCACCTTACTTTCATGATCCTGCAAAAGGATCCTTCCCTCCGTTGTTTCTCCGAATCCCTTTATCGGTTTGAACTTGCTGGTTGCCACCAGGTCTCTCCATGCCTGATCTGACCTTACATATTCAACAGTAAGAAACCCATTAAGCCAGTGCTGTACCTTATTCCCATTGACAATGATTGTAGCCCGGTTCCACTGGTTTTCTCCGTTATCCCGCTTGTTTTCAGGGGCTATAAGGTCATATAGTCCGGCAAGCGTCCTGTTCCCTGCAATACCTGCCTTCGCATCAGGATGGTTTCTGTCATCCAGAATCTGGTACTCGCATCCTATAGATGCAATTGTTCCGTTTTCTGCCTCAGTATCTACAAAATATTTTATCCCGCTGTTTGCTCCGTTTGCATACATGAAGTCGACTGATAGTTCGAAGTTTTTAAATTTCCCGGTTGAGACTATATCACCACCTTCACCTGGTTTCTTTGCCTCCGGATTAACAGCGAGAACCCCATCCCTGATATCCCATCCACTTGCAGGAAAAATCATCGTTTTTGCATTAACCCAGCCATCCGGTGATGATCCGTCAAAAAGCAGTTTCCATCCATCTGCTTTTTCCCTTTTGGTGAGGATGTTATCAAGGTTTTTCCCTGTTTTACCGCTGTTACAACCTGAAATAATTACAGAAAACAGAATCAGATAGAGGCCGGTCAGATTTTTCATAGATTTTTTTATTATCAATTTCAAGACTAATCTTCATTCAAAGATATTTAAAGTTATGAATTTATTGTTGTTAAAACACGGAGTGTCACGGAGTATAACAGAGCATTGCCCGCCTTCCCCCGCCAGCTGGCGGGGGGTCAATTACTGCCTTAAAATTAAGCCCCCTTTAGGGGGTTGGGGGTTATCATATCCGTGACACTCATTATAAAAAATTAAATTATGACTAAATTTCTGATTCCATATAATCATTGAAATCAGAAATTCAGTGAATAACTATAATTCATCAGTAATGTTTTTTATTTTTGAAAGAAAAACCAAAATGATCATGAAAAATGATAACAGACCCTGGCATCAGTTAATAGTAATGCTTCTGATGTTCCTCGGCTTTGTTTCACAGAGTTCATTCTCTCAGCCGGTTGTCGGACTCGATAACTGGTTCAACCGTGAGACAAATGCCAAAACCGGACAACCATATCATTACCTCTGGACCGATACAGAATGGAGCGGATACTCAAGATGGGGCGAGATATTTACATCAAAAGGTTCTAAAATCATAACAATTGAGAAACCATCAACTCCTGTTCTTGAAACTATTGATGTTTATATAATTGTAGATCCGGATACAACAACCGAATCAAAATCACCTAATTACATGATGCCTGATGATATTAAGGCCATAAAAAAGTGGGTTAAGAAAGGCGGAGTCCTTGCAGTACTGGCAAACGATGCACCAAACTGTGAGTTTACTCATCTTAACAGGCTTATGAGAAACTTCGGGATGTTCTTCAATCATGTAACACTTCATCCCGTAACTGGAACTGAATTCGAGATGGGAGCGAGTACAAAGTTCGCGGATAACCCTGTCTTCAGAGGAGTTTCGAAGATTTATATAAAGGAGGTTTCCAATATCAGTCTGTCGGGAAATGCAAAGTCAATCCTTATCGAAAGCGGGAAGGTTCTTATTGCAGAAAACAGCTTGGGGAAGGGTTATGTGTTTGCCATAGGCGATCCGTGGATCTACAATGAATATATTGACCATGACAGGTTACCAACCAGCTTTGAAAACAGAAAAGCTGCTGAGAACCTTACGGAGTTTCTGCTGGGGAAGATACCCCCCACTCCCCCCAGGGAGGGGGTAAAAAAATGACTTGGATTTTTTGCTCCCTTTCTCACAAAATGTATAACTATGAATAGATTTCTTAGTTTTTTAGGGATTACAATTCTCTTTTTCAACTTTATCTCAGCCCAACCTGTTCCGAAGGACAGAACCATGTCAGCCATGGTACTTGCCAATAAATACTTTATGGAAAAATGGCCCGACGTCGGAAAGCCTATATTAACCGAACGGGAGCGGCCAAGCAACATTTGGACACGCGGTACCTATTATGAAGGACTGATGGCACTTTACAATCTTAATCCTGATCCGGAATACTTTAACTATGCTGTCAACTGGGGGGAATTTCATAAATGGGGATTGCGTAATGGTATTCAGACCCGCAATGGCGACGATCAGTGCTGCGGACAGACATATATCGACCTGTACCTCCTCGATCCTTCGAAAGAAGAGAGGATAAAAGATATTAAAGCCTGCATTGACAACATGCTATCAACTGATAAAATCGATGACTGGAGCTGGATAGATGCAATCCATATGTCGATGCCGGTGTTCGCCAGACTGGGATATATCTTTAAGGACGACAGATACTTCGACAGAGCACACGAAATGTATCTCTACGCAAAACTTAAGCACGGAACAGCTGGCCTGTACAGCACTATTGATCATCTGTGGTGGCGCGACAAAGACTTTGATCCTCCCTATGCAGAACCTAACGGCAAAGGATGTTTCTGGTCGAGAGGTAATGGATGGGTAACAGCTGCACTGGTCAGAACTTTGGAATTCTTGCCTGAAAATTCTGCATACAGAAAAGAGTATCTGAAAACGCTTAAAGAAATGTTCAATGCTCTAGTAAAAGTTCAGCGTGAGGATGGCTTCTGGAATGTCAGCCTTCTTGATCCTTCAAACTTCGGAGGAAAAGAAGTAACAGGCACAGCTATGTTTACATATAGTATGACCTGGTGCATAAACAGAGGACTGATTAGCAGAAAAAAATATCTTCCGGTCGTAAACAAAGCATGGAAAGGATTGGTAACTGAGGCGCTTCACCAAAATGGATTCCTTGGTTATGTTCAGGGCACAGGAAAACAGCCTTCCGACAGCCAGCCTGTGGGATATGATACTGTTCCGAACTTTGAGGATTTCGGATTAGGATGCTTTTTGTTAGCTGGAAGTGAGGTTTATAAGTTGAAATAATGACCTCTGTGTCTCACTGTGGTCCTCCGTGACCCGCTGTGTTAGTTTTTAAATATTTTATTGTTACACTGAGATCCACAGAGGGCCACTGAGAAATACAAAGGACTTAATAATTCAAAATTAATTATCAATTATCTATGAAAAAAACACTTTTCCTTCAGTTTATTGTGGCTGTTTTATTAGCCTGGTCATGTGCACAAAAGAATGACACTCAATTTCGAGTATCAACACCTGAATCGGTTAATATTTCATCAGAACGGTTAAACCGGATCGACACCATGCTCATACAAAGCATTGACAAAGGCTGGATTGCAGGTGCGGTTGGATTTATAGCACGTGACGGCAAAATTATTTATAACAGGTCATTTGGCGTGAGTGACCTGGAAAATAAACTGCCGATGCAGACAGATAATATTTTTCGCATAGCATCCCAGACAAAAGCAATAACCAGCATCGGGTTAATGATGTTGTTTGAAGAGGGAAAATTTCTGCTGGATGATCCTATTTCGAAATATATACCTGAGTTTGCCCATCCGCAGGTTCTTGATAAGTTTAATGAGAAAGACACCACTTTTACAACTGTTCCTTCAAGAAGGGAAATCACCATAAGGGATTTACTGACCCACACATCGGGAATAGATTATGCCGGGATCGGTTCACCGGCAATGAAGGCAATCTATATTAAAGCAGGTATTACAGGAGGTTTTGGTAATGATAGGGTTACTATCGGAGATGATATTAAACTGTTGGGTAAACAACCGCTCGTCCATCAACCGGGTGAGAGATTTACCTATGGACTGAATGTGGATGTTATCGGCTATCTGATTGAAATACTGTCTGGTGAAAAACTGGATCAGTACTTTAAAAAGCACATATTCGAACCACTTGGAATGACTGATACCTGGTTCTCTCTGCCTGAAGAAAAACGGGGCAGACTGGTAAAAGTAAATACCGAAAATACTGATCATCAGGTGGTATCGATGCCTCAGACAGTTGAAATGGTCAATTATCCTTTGCTTAATGGTAAATATTTTGCCGGAGGGGCCGGACTGAGTTCAACGACAAAAGACTATGCGATCTTCCTTCAGATGCTGCTGAACAAAGGAGAATACAATGGAAAAAAACTTCTTTCGAGGCGAACAGTTGAATTGATAACCTGTAATCAGATCGGTGATTTGAATCTGGGAGTTGATAAGTTCGGTCTGGGATTCCAGATAACAACTGAAAGAGGACAGGCAGTACTTGGGATCTCTGAAGGTTCATTTGCCTGGGGCGGATATTTCGGAACTACCTATTGGGCTGATCCAAAGGAAAGACTGGTCTGCCTCCTCTTCATGCAGCAGTCTCCGCTTAGTCATGGTGAGATAGGAAGCAAGTTCAGGGCGCTGGTTTATCAGACCCTGACGGACTAATATTTTTTCAGCAGTTCGAGAAGCTTGCTGTCGAGCTTATGCCCGTACCAGTCCGTGTATTCTATGTCTGTCCGGCGTGAATCGAGTATGCCGAAATCGCCCCTGAAATTCCAAAGTGCATAACCGATTTTATGCCGGGTCAGTATATCCAGTATGTCGCCGAACCAAGCCAGGAATACGGGGTGAGGAGTTTTATTGTAGCATCCACCTTCACCGCAGTGGACCCCGGTTCCCTTTTCAACCAGTTCGATCCATGGCCTGTAAAATTCTTCGAGTTGCGCGCGGCCGAATTGCTTCCCGTCGATGGTTCCGGGCCAGACCGGCATAGGAGCAAGCGAAGGATCTTTCCATACCCACGATGCCTGGTAATGTGAAACATAGTGAGGATAGTAGGCTCTGCAGCTTTGTGCTATGTTAAGATCTGTCAGCTCCGGAATTACATTGCTGCCACCGCTGTTACCATCGGCAATGATAAGCCTGTCTTTATTAGCTTTCCAGATTGCTGCGGAAGCTCCTTCAGCAACCTTATGGTATACTTCCCCGGGAACCGGTCCTTTCTGTGCATATTGGTCATTCATGTCCTCAATATATGCCGGTTCGTTCAGAAGGTCGAAACTTAGAAATTCTGATGAAATACTTTTATAGCGTTCTGCCCACATTGACCAATGGGCATTGAAAGCATCCTGAGCCACTTTATCCTTCCAGAGATTGAAGGGTTCGTGAAATCCTGCATTTATGCAATAGCCTGGGCCACGGTGAAGATTAAGGCTTACATGAAGTTTGTATTTGTGAGCCATAAAAATCAGCTGGTCAATCTCTTCCAGAACTTTAGGATCAAAGTTGAGCATGTCATCCTTCGTGATGTCCCTGCTGCGGTCGAAGGAGAGATACCGTGGATATGCCATCGGGATCCTTACAAAGTCAAATCCCCAGTCGGACATCCATTTCAGGTCATCCTCTGTTGTTTTGTTTGAACCAGGATTTCGGGGAGGGGTGGGGGAGAACAGATCCAGAAGGTTAAAGCCTTTCCAGCGGGGGAGTTTGTTCTTCCCTGCCTGTGGTGATGATGCCAGGGCCTTTGTTCCTGCAAGTGTTACTGCGGCGGCTGCCATCGAGGTATTCCTCAGGAAAAGACGACGGTTCATTTTAGTTGGTTTCATATTCAATAGTATAAAAAATCATTTTTAAACACAGAGTTGCACAGAGTTAATACGGAGTTTCACAGAGTATCACGGCCTTGCTACTTTCTCATAGTCCCTTTCTATTTAGCTTTAATCACAGGTGTAAGCGTCACAGGCCCCATAAGTCCCGACTCCATTGGCTCCCATGCAGATGCATCGAATAATCCATTTTTACTATTCTGTTTCAATCTTGCGGCCATATTCACATTATAAAACTTCTTCCATTGAATATTGTTCCTGTCGAGATATGCAATACGGTTTGCCATAAGGTTAGAAACGTTTATCAAAAGAGAATTATTCGCTTTTAATAACTTTTTACCGATGATAGCACTGAAGTTGGGCCCCGGAAGGACAGCAAGTTCCTTTCCGTTAAGTGAGACGTTTGCACTGCGGCATACTTTGCCCAGATCAAGCAACCAGGCGTCACATTGTCCTGAAGGTTTTTTGAACATGATTGTATACTTTGCTGTTCCGGAGAAATTTTTAAGATCTTCACCCCCAAGATCAGTCCATGAAACAAGTTTTGAAACCTTTTTTGTTGAAGGGAGAGAGGGACCTCCTTCTGTAAAATCGACCTCCCATGTGCCCTGTATTTCGGCAGGTGAGAGAATGGGATCATAAAATAAATAAGAATTGGCTTTGAGATTGTTATCATAGGTATTGATGATCAGGGATTCGAAAGGCTTTAACCTGATATAAACCTCCAGCCCTCCTGCCGTTGCCTGCCTGCTTCGTGCCATGCCATATTTGTCATCCATTGGATTAAAAATAGCTGCTGAAGTACCTGATGTCAGCAATGATATCCATCCGTTAAATTCTTTTTCTTCCCGGTTGG
>CAZCQC010000159.1:0-5124 GCA_964500155.1 uncultured Rikenellaceae bacterium
AATTTCTTTCTTGCTGAAGCTGCCGATACAGCATCGACAGTTTTATCGATATTTCCGATCCTCAGGACCGTAACTGCCCGACAACCCTCAGGAATTCCGAAAATCTCCTTTTTCGAATTTATATTTGCAACCGGGCTGCCGTAAATATGTGCCCCTAAGCCAAGACTTTGAGCGGCTATATACATATTCTGCGTCGCCAGGGCAATGTCGAACTCAAGATTCATTCCCGGTTGCTGGACCTCATTTCCCGAGATGATTATAGCAACATTTCCCGGTGCCGGGTTTCGAAGGATCTCGCCGACAAGGTCATTATCCTTTATGACAGTAAATCTCCAATTCTGGCTGTTCCTGGCACTCGGTGCTTTTATCCCACATTTCATGATCAGATCCAGCTGCTGGTCTGTTACAGGTTCCGAAGTAAACATTTTTGCCGAATACCCAGACATTATTACTTCAATTGCACTTTTACCAGAGGTCTGGCCATCTAATAATGCAACTGTGAATAACATCAATAAAACTGAAAATGCTGTTTTTTTGTACATTTTGTTTCTTTATAAATTAAATTTTAAATTGCAGTATCCGCAGCTAAAGTTAACGTTTGTTCATTTTAATCCAAACCGAAGAGCGGGTTATAATGAATTGCTCACCAAAATAAAGTTTGTTTCCAATTCTTTTGAGTGTAAATTTGAATAAAGAAACCCTTGCAATGGAAAATTTTCATATCAAAGGAGCTTTGATTATTCTCCTGATTATTATACATGGTACCGTTTTAAGCCAGGATATATTATATAAAAAAAACTCCTCCTCACTGAAAGTTAATATTATAAGTTTTAACGAAAATACTGTCAAATACCAGATCTACGGCGATTCTTCCGGATATTTTCATTTCATAAGCAAATCAGTGCTTGACAGCCTGAAATACAACGAGGGGAAATCGCTTAACTTTACTCATGACAGCAAAACTCAGGAACCACCTCTCAAAAGAACTGACCGGAATTATTTCAACACTGAACTGGTCAATTTATTCACTGGCAAACCGTCCCTTGATTATGAAAGAATTTCTAAAAATGGTAAAACAGGTTTTGTCACAGGCTTGCTAATCAATTTTAATACGTACGATGGCATATACTGGTATGATTACCATGGCTGGATGCAATTTTATAACTTCAGTCCTCACTATTTTTTTATAAAAACAGGAGTTAATTTCTATCCCTTCAGTCAGTCTCTTGTAAGGACCGGAATCACAAGATTTTCAACGGGATTTTCACTATTGCTCGGCTCTTACAGAAAGGTCGACTATGACACCTATTATGATTACGGGTATAAAACCAAGCCAATCCTGGCAGGAAGTCTCATGTGGAACGTCAGGGAAAAAATTTTTCTAAGCGATCATTTTTTAATCACGGGAGGACTGGAGGCTTCTGTGATTCCGTTTTTCACCTTTTTCTGCCCGCAAATCGGTCTTTCAATTGGTTTCTAAACTATCAATAATTCTCATATGTTTAAAGTCCTTCGCTTACCGGCAATCTCCAGGCCACTTGCCTGGATAATGATCTGTTCATCCCTGATTATGACAAGCGGATGCTCTTACTTTAAAGTGGTACAACCTTCTGAACAGCCTGCTGATATCATAAATAAAATGCAGGATCAGCAGAAATTCATTATACTTCATCTTGACGATAAAGCCTGGGAATTGACAAATATAATAGTCACCAATGAGACTGTTACAGGATCAATTTCGACATTAGTCGGTCATGAAAAATACAAGAGTGTTAAGCCTGAAAATTCAAACAGATACTATAAAAGTAAAAGTAACAATGAATCATACATCCTCAGCGAAGTACATATTTATGTTACAGGGTACTCAGAAATTGAAAATGGCAGAATTTCTATCCTGGCGAGCGATATTGAAAAAATTGAAGTTTATGATAAAGACAAGGGTGCAACAACGGCATCGTGGGCATTCAGTGCACTTGGAGTTGCCGCAGGTGCTTTTGGAGTCCTGCTGGTAATTATTGCACTGACAAAATCTTCATGCCCCTTCGTTTATGCTTACGACGGTCAGGATTATATGTTTTCCGGCGAGATTTTCAGTGGAGCAACTCAACCCGGCCTTGAACGTGATGATTATATGCTTCTTCCAGGTGTCATTTCCGCTGATGGGACATACAGCATCAGGCTCACTAATGAGGTTCACGAGATTCAGTCGGTCAATCTTGCCAGTCTGCTCGTCGTTGACCATCCTTCAGACCTTTCAGTGCTGATAGATAAGACCGGGAAGATCCAGACATACCGCAAACCAACGATTCCGGTAACTGCAGAAAACAATGCCGGCCGGGATATTCTTGATCTTATCGGGAAGAAAGATTCTGTTTACTTTTCAGGTAATCCTCAGGATGTGGGAAAAGACGGTGTGGAGACAATTGTTTTGAAGTTCCTTAAACCACATGACTGCAACTGGGGCAAACTGCTGATCAGAGCAAAAAACTCTTTCTGGCTCGACGTCCTTTTTACTAAATTCCATTCCTTGTTCGGAGAAAAGTACAATTCATTTGCAGATAAGCAGGAATCGGCATCACCCGGTAAGCTTAACAAGTTTCTTCTTGATCAGAAGATTCCATTATCAGTTTTTGTTGAAAAAGAAGGGAAATGGCAATCTGCAGGTTATTATAACATTGCCGGACCAATGGCAATGAGAGACGATATCCTGCCTTTGGATCTGGCAGGGATTTTTTCCGACACCCTTAAAATAAAACTCGAAACAGGATTTCTCTTCTGGGAGGTCGATTACGCCGGTATGGATTTCAGCAAAACGGAAAAAGTCTTTCAAGTTGACCTTGGCGCCACCAGTGCTCTTGACAGAAATGGAACTGATGTCATCGATTTGCTTCGTGAAAAGGACAAGAGCTATTTAGTCCTAAAAGAATTAGGAGATGAGTTAATGCTTGATTTTAATGAACCCTCGATGCAGAATTCCTCCAGATCAGTATTCCTTCATACCAGCGGCTTTTATAAAATACTGAGGGATCAGACAGGTCAGCCAGATAAACAGGCGTTGAAAACATTCAGGAAGCCGAACCGTTTTCCCGAGTTTTCAAAGGAAACATACAACCTGCTGACTAACAGATAAATTAATCACAATTAACCCATGGTAATTGAATTGAGCCAGGGACTCGGCCGGAATGCGGGAAGCATTATTACGGGGATCCGGGCAAAGCTTGTAAAGATTTGCCTTATGATCAATATACTGTTCCTTTCAGCCATGGCAAATAACAACCTTTTCTCAGGGACAAAGACTCTTAAGAAAGTACTGAAAAAAAGAGGAACAGTTCAGGGACTTCCGGGAGTAATTAAATATTATAAAGCAGGACGACGGTATTTCTTCTCGGAAAACATCCCGGGATGGCCTTCATCAGCGTTCAACGGGTTTTTCAGGGGTGAAATTCTCAGGTCATCAGATCAGCACAAAAAGAGTCCTCTCTCCACCATAATCATTGCCATTACTTCGAAATGCCGGTTGGGCTGTCTCCATTGTTATGAATGGAATAATATTTCTCACATTGACAAGCTCACTCTTGAAAATCTGAAGGAGATCATTTGCAAAATTAAGGGATATGGAGTGAACCATATTCAACTAAGCGGCGGGGAACCTCTTGAACGGTTCAGTGACCTGACGAAACTTATCGGTTTTTCGCGCAAAGGAACCGATCTGTGGCTTCTTACATCCGGTTTCGGTCTTTCCCTGGAAAAAGCCCTGGAGCTAAGAAATGCGGGCCTCACCGGAGCAGATATAAGTCTTGATCACTGGAAAGAGGATGAACATAACAGGTCAAGAAACAACCCCAGATCCTTTTACTGGGTAAAAGAAGCTGTTAAGAATTGCAGGAGGGCAGGCATAGCAACTACCCTTTCGCTATGTGCTTTCAGATCATTTGTTACATATGAGAATCTCCTGAAATATGCTGGTCTGGCAAAAGAGTGGGGAGTCGGTTTTATAAGAATACTTGAGCCGCGTGAAGCGGGCAGGTATAAGGGAAAGGACATTGAACTGCTAAAAGAGCAGACTGACCTGCTTGAGTCGTTTTTTCGGGATTTTAATACCTCTGAAAAATTCAATGGTTATCCGATTGTAACATACCCCGGATATAACCAGAGGAGGATGGGGTGTTTCGGGGCAGGTAACAGGTATCTGTATATCGACTCTGTCGGAGATATTCATGCATGCCCTTTTTGCCAGAAAAGCGCTGGAAATGCACTTTCGGAAAAACTTGAAGATGTTGTTTCCACTCTAAAAAACTATGGATGCCAAAAGTATGAACTGAATTTGAATGATTAGAAACCGTTCTGCGGTAATGCAGTCAGATATTAGTTTATTTTACGTAAAAGATATTACATTTTACATTATTTTTAGGGTAAGTTAAATAATTCAAAATGTATGAAAATCATCGTGAATAAGATCCTGCAATGGATAAGTCTAATAAAAAAGAGTACTTATATCAAAATCACATTTATAATAACCGGGATTGCATCAACACTCTGGTTTCTGATCCGGGTAATTCCAAAACCCACGAGAGCTTCATATCCCTGTATGAGAGTGGCGGCACCAATAATGTCAGGTTTTGTGATTTACCTGATGTCGGTAGTGGGATCTGTAGCAGCATTCAAAAAGGCTAAGCTGAGCTTTATCAGACAAAATTATTTCTACGCTGTAATATTCCTGGTCGTGGCCTTTGCAGGATCACTATTTGTTATCAGCATGGGAACTGGATATGCATCTGCCAATAACAATGCTGAATGGATCATAGTGCCGAATCGGCCAGTTGGTGAAGGAAAAGGTATTTTCCCTGGAAGGGTCGTTTGGGTTCATGATCCTGCCGTTGCTAGTTGGGATGGCAAAACAGGCAACTGGTGGGATGAGAATGTTGTATCACAGTCCGAGACCGATAGAATGCTGAACGAATCGATTATAAACCTTACCGGTGAAAAGACAGAAAAGAAAGCCTGGACAGCACTTTTCAGACACTTCAATTCTAAGCATGGAAGAAAGAATCAACCCTACAAGCCGGGAGAGAAAATAGCTGTTAAAATTAACACCAATAACACATATAGCCATGAGGATTCGCC
>CAZCQC010000160.1:0-5739 GCA_964500155.1 uncultured Rikenellaceae bacterium
TCTCTGGTTTGGAACAACAGGTTGGGTAATTGCTGGTTTGCAAAAGGAGGATAAACAGACTATTAGAAAGAAAATAGAAGATTTCATGTCAGTTGAATTTCAGGATTATTATAGTTGTGTTTACTAAAAATCAAAATATACAATTTATTCACCATAGGACTATTGAATTCTACAAATGGTGCATTCTATCATACAAATTGTAAATCCTTGTTCTTTCCAAATGTATGTTAAGTTTTTTCAGACCTTCTTATAGTGGTCATATAATGACGGACTTTTTTGGCGGAAGATTGTATTGGAAATATTCCTCATCCCATAAGAGCATGATATTCCAAATATCAATTTTATTCCAGGGCCTTATTGAGTTTATTTATATCCTCATTATTCGGAATAAAACCGGTACTCGTAAAATCAATCAGCCAAGTATTATTATCTTTCACGAGATGATATACCGTTCGGACTGGTATCTTCTGGCTAAAAGGTTTCATAAACATTTGCTCAAAGGCAATTGCTGAATTACCATCACTTGCAACTCGAATTTCACGTTTATCGACGGTGATGTCTATTTTTAATTCAGTGTTGGCAAACATCTGTTTAACTGTATTGTACATATCTGTCTTATTCCAGAATTCTTTCGGATCAGTTCCGCATGAAAGAAAATCATCAGTTACTAAAGCTATAACAGCATCAGCATCTTTTGCTTTTACTGCTGACCAATGTGCATCTAATACCCTGGCTACAGCTTTTTCTGATAGAGTCGTATCAACGGTCATAACATTGCTTTTTGTCTGGCAGGATGCAAATACTATTGCAAATATGAACAAAACGAAATTAATTTCTTTCATTTCTTCAGAGATTATAGTTAAGCGTGACTAATTAACTGTAAACAAATAACTTCAATAATATTGCAAGTTATAAAAACCATAATCTAATTTATTTTCCCCATATAATTTATCAAATAAATGTCATAATTGAAATTGTGTGACTTGGTTTTCTGATACGAAATAATTGGCCGCTCGTACAGATAATATAATCGTAAAATCCCTGCTGCCGGGAAAAGTCCTTAGCAAATTGTGACAAAATATTACCCGCGCCGTGAATAATTCCGGCTGGAATTTTGTATTTAAAGGAGGTCTTTTTTAAAAAATATCATAAATTTACTTAATTGGGCAAAGGAATAAGTAATTCAAAACGGAATAACCATGAAAGTATTAATCATTTATGCTCATCCTAATCCGATGTCATTTACTCATGCAATTCTTGACAATTTTGTCAGGGGTATTGAGGAGGCCGGACATCAATATGAGATTGTCGATTTGTATAAAATAAAGTTCAATCCCGTATTGCAGGATAAGGATTATGCATTTTTTGTGGATAAAGATCTGCCTGAATGGGTTTTCAAGCAAATGGACATGAGGAAGATGATAATCGAGCTTGCAGGTGGACCTGTAAGAAGGTTGGTTGCAAAATTGTATATAAAGAACAAGAGTGATGATGATCTGCGTGAACTTATTAGTTCTCAGAAGCCCAGGGATGTGCTAACACAGCAAAAGAAAGTAGCAGAAGCGGATGTGATCGTATTCATAACACAGGTGATCTGGATGCACTTTCCAGCGATAATTAAGGGGTGGTTGGAACGAGTTTTTTCTTACGGATTTGCATACAGATTGAATGAAAGCGGATGGCACGGTGATCCGGATGGCAGAATTCCTTTATTGAAAATCAAGAAAGCCATAATAATGCATCCTACTTTCTTCAACGAAATAGTGTATAGGGAAAAGGGATTCAAAGAGTCGATGGAAAAAATTATTGATAACTGGAGCCTGAAATACCCTGGAATTCAAACTGTTGACCATATCTACTTCCATTCCATTCTGGCAGTGGATAACAACACACGAAAAAAGTATCTCGAAATCGCTTTTTTAAAAGGCAAAAACTTATAAGATTATGAATACACTTCATTTTACTGAGCTTAACTTTTATGCGGTCTTTGCTGCATGGATAATTCATACCGTATCAGGATTATTGTGGTTTCAGCCCAGACTTTTTGGAAATGAATGGTCAAGGCTAACGGGGAAAGAACTTAAACCTTCAAAAAAATGGATTATTCCAGGTCTTGTTGGCCATCTGGCAATGGTTTTCGTATTAGTCATTATCATTAAAATGGCAGATGTAGGCTCCGGTTTGGGTGGTTTGCTTGTCGGACTCCTTTGCTGGATAGGTTTTGTTGTTCCATTGGAGACAGGGGAATTAATCTGGGAAAAAATACCCTTCAGATTATTCCTGATCCGGATCGGGAATCAATTCATTGGAATGGGTATTTCTGGTTTAATCCTGGGTGCATGGCAATGAATTATTTATTGAACAGGAAACCCAAAACAATAAAAATGTTAGTATGGCAGAAACGACATCACAAATAAATCCTGAAAAATCCGCACTGGCTGTCCCTGTCCTGAGTAACAGAACTAAAAGGATGTACCGCCGTAGCGGGCTGTTCAACATACTTAAGATGGGCCATTGTGCTCCGACCGTCATGCAGACACTTCTGGATCTGGAGAATAGGAAAGAAGAATGGATGGTTAAGATGACTTCCGGACTTCCCGGCGGCATAGGCAGTAGCGGATTTGAATGTGGAGGAATTACATCTCCGCTGATACAGTTCGGGCTGAAGCATGGACTCAGTACAAACCATGACGGACTGCCCACTGTTATCTATGCAGGGCACGACTATCTCCATCGATTTCAGAAGTGCAACAAATCACTCTTGTGCAAGGAAATTCTCGGCGACCGACGAGTCCCTCTGCCATGCATAAAGGTCGCCCGTCATGCCCCGGAGCTTTACAAACAAACATGCCACAAAGATAACTCAGATGCTATCTCAGGCGAAACCAGAGAAGCCTTTCCACTTTTATATTCTCACCTGTCTGCAAATGGTTTTCACTGTGCCCATGCCGTCCTGAATCATCTGAGTAACACTATTCCCGTAACCCAGGAACTACTGGATGGAACCAGCGGTTTTATTGGTGGAACGGCGTTCAAGGGACTAACTTGTAGTGCTTTTACCGCTGGCCTTATGGCTATCGGCCTGAAACTTGGTGAGATTGAAGACAGTTACCTTCGGGTCACCTGGATGTTAGTGACAATGATCGCTGGCGGAAATGCTCTGGCCGACCACATGAACAAGTTCAACAGGATCTTGAACATAGGACATAGAATGTCGAAGTGGTTCAAAAAAGAGTTCGGAAGCACCATATGCTGTGAAGTCACAAAATGCGACTTTTCTTCTTTAAGGGATGTGCAACGCTATATCGAGAATGGTTCATTAACCACCTGTAAGGTTATAGCGGAAAAAGTAGCCAGGCAGGCCGAAATGATCATTAAACAGAAAGGTGTTGGCTTCTGAAATGGCAGTCATATCTCCTTTCTTTGTCGTTAATCGCTAATATTTTGTATTGGAAATATTTGAACGAAAAAGAACTTTCAAAAAGATTTAATTTTATCCGGATTATAAAAAGACAGCCCTATTTTATAATCAAAGCTTATATACGAAGCTATTTGCTTATGAGTCTCGACAATAAAATAGCTTCTCGAAAAATATTCTTCAAAATCATTTAAGATTTCAAACTTCACATATGATTAAGTAAGTTAACTTTTCGTAAATTTACGAAAATTGCACCTGAGTTCGTCCATTTCTTATTCAAAAATTGAAACCATGAAAGCATCGAATAAGAATACTTATCCACCTGAAGATGTTAAGATTGCACGATTTGCCAAAGCACTTGGACATCCGGCAAGAATAGGGATCATTAAATATCTTGCATCTCTTGAAACTTGCCGTTTCACTGAGATATCAAACGAATTCCCTCTGGCAAATTCCACGGTTTCACAACATCTGGCCGAACTTAAAAAAGCAGGATTGATACAGGGAAGCATTGAGCCACCGAAATTCCAGTATTGCATCAACTTCGAAAACTGGAAAACACTCAGGAAACATTTTAAGGAATTTGCACGGATTAAAATTGTTAAGTACGAGAAAAGCCTATAAAGTATATAGATGTGAACGTCCGGTTTGATATTGGATTTATGGCTAATGGAGTTCTGAACCTGACACCAAAGGAAAGTTTTTCACTATGTGAAAAAGATGCTGCAATTGTTGATGTTAGGGAGGAATATCTGAATGCTTTTAAAATGTTTAAGGTCGAAAAACTTTTTTACCTCCCATATAGTCAGATAGAACAACTCTATGAGCAGTTACCTCATGATATCCCTTTGATATTTGCTGACGCTGTCGGCCTTAAAAGCCGAGCAAGTACCTTGTTTATGATGTCTCACGGATATGACAATGTTGCTAATATGGTTGGAGGTATCGTGGATTGGGAAAGGGACGGACTACCTATAACAACTGATATCACAAATCGTCTGTCAGGTTCATGTATGTGTCAGCTTAAAGCAAGAGAAAGTAAAAAGAGAAAACCATAATTAATAATATCATGAAGTCCAGAGCCATTTTCGCACTGATTTTCCTGATTGCCATAGTCTTGGTAATAATTTCATTGGTCACAATGAGGAGTGAAACCAAAAAGATACTATTTGCTGATCGGAAATTAATTACCCAATCAGGTGTCTGTCCCCCATTTAATCTGTATGATGAGGATGGCAATATTATTGATCCGGTTAACAACATTAACTCTGAAAAGCCGTATTCGCCGAAGCAGACATGTGGGAAATGCCATGATTATAATAAAATCACGCAGGGATTTCATTTCCAGCAGGGTAAAGATGAAGCAGCCACTGGCGTTCTGGTTGACAGATATCAGTGGGTGTCAAACCCCGGCAACTATGGAGGGAACTGGTGTTCGCCTGCTCCGCTTTATAATTATCTGTCGAAGAAAACAAATTCTTCTGCAAAGGTAATGGATATGACTTCATTTACATTCATTACTAATGGGTGCGCGACCTGCCACCCAGGAGGAGGACCTCTGGAATACGACAGGGAAGGGTTCAGATATGATAAACATATGGAAGAGATGGGTTTTACTGCTGGTGGCACCAATAACTTTGATGGAGACTACTTCCAGGCACACTGGAACCGCTCTGGTGTGATTGAAGCCGACTGTAACCTTTGTCATCTTCCGGAATATGATTATAAAACAAGAAATGACCACCTAGCAAAATTCAACTTTAAATGGATGGCGACAGCTAGTTCCGGGCTGGCAACTGTTGAAGGTTCAATAAAAGATACAATAGAGGTTAAGGTAAAATATAACCCTGCAAAGTTTGGAGCTGATGGCAAAGTTTCAATGCATCTTGTCAGGGAACCGCGGAATGAAACCTGTCTTAATTGTCATTCAAAACCGCAATGGAAAAAACGGGGATCTTCTTTCACTGAGTTTACTGATGTTCATATTGCCAAAGGAGTTAAATGCGTTGACTGCCATGCTACAGGATCAATGGCTGTTGATTTAAGGATAAAAGGCAAAGAGGTACATCAGTTTGGAAAAGGAGATGATCCGTCAGGATGGGTAAGGAATGACCTAGATAATTCAATGCGCGCATGCAAAGATTGCCATACAACTGGTTATCTGAGTGCACCCATTGCAAAACATACATGGCTCCCTGATCTTCATCTTGACAAACTATCATGCCAGGCATGCCATATACCGCAGAGAAAGGTTAAATCAGCCCTTGTCCAGGTGAGCGATGTCTATAATCCGGGAACCAAGATTTCGCCTCCTCCAAAAT
>CAZCQC010000161.1:0-9686 GCA_964500155.1 uncultured Rikenellaceae bacterium
ACACCAGATGAAAAGGCAAAGGCGATCAGAACGCTGGGACCTTCTCCCGAAATAACCAGGTTCAAAGGTCTGGGTGAAATCTCTCCTGATGAATTCAAGCATTTCATTGGAAAGGATATCCGGCTTGAACCAGTCAGGATGAAGAAAAACGATGCTGTGAACGGGTATCTTGAATTCTATATGGGAAAGAATACTCCCGACAGACAGGATTTTATTATTGAAAATCTGAGGGTTGAGGAAGATCTGGTAGAGGAAGAAGTTTAAACGGTTTAGTAAGTAGCGATTATAAGAATGGACGATCAGGATCTTGAATTGGAAAAACCTGAAGGGAAAGACGAACAAACACCTGGTCCGGCTGCTTTGCATTCTGTTACGGCTTTATCGGGAATGTACCAGGACTGGTTTCTTGATTATGCCTCATACGTAATTCTCGAGCGTGCTGTACCGCATCTTAATGACGGATTGAAACCGGTTCAGCGGCGCATTCTCCACTCCATGAAGAGGATGGACGACGGCCGCTACAATAAAGTTGCAAACATCATCGGGCATACAATGCAGTTCCATCCCCACGGCGACGCTTCAATAGGTGATGCACTGGTTCAGCTCGGACAGAAAGATCTCCTTGTTGATACTCAGGGAAACTGGGGTAATGTTCTGACCGGCGATGGTGCTGCAGCTCCGAGATATATTGAAGCGCGACTGTCAAAATTTGCACTTGAAGTTGTATTCAATCCTAAAACAACTGAATGGAAGCTTTCATATGATGGCAGGAACAAGGAACCGGTAACACTTCCTGTAAAATTTCCCTTGCTGCTTGCCCAGGGCGGCGAAGGCATTGCCGTCGGTCTTGCTTCGAAAATACTTCCTCATAACTTCAACGAGATAATCGATGCTTCAATTGATTACCTGCAGGGGAAAGAGTTTATTCTTTACCCCGATTTCCCTACAGGAGGTATGATCGATATTTCAAAATATAACGACGGTCAGAGGGGAGGAGTTGTTAAAGTAAGGGCTAAAATTGAAAAGGTTGATAAGAAAGCCCTTGTAATTACTGAGATACCTTTTGGCAAAACAACGTCGAGCCTTATTGAATCTATTATCAAATCCAGTGAGAAGGGTAAGATCAAAATCCGGAAAATAGATGATAACACCTCAGCAAACGTCGAGATAGTAATTCACCTGATGCCGGGAGTTTCACCCGACAAAACTATCGACGCCCTCTATGCTCTTACTGATTGCGAATACTCAATCTCCCCGAATATCTGTGTTATCACCGGAAGCAAGCCTGCATTTCTGGGGGCAGGCAATATACTTCGTTTTTCCACTGATAATACGGTTAAGCTTCTTACTACAGAACTTGAAATCAGGGAAAATGAACTTCGCGAAGAGTGGCATCTTTCATCGCTTGAAAAGATCTTTATTGAAGAGAGGATCTACAGGGATATCGAGGAATGCGAGACATGGGAGTCAGTCATAAAAGCTATTGATGACGGCCTGAAGCCATTTAAAAAACGATTACTCAGGGAGGTAACACGCGAAGATATCATCACGCTTACTGAAATCAAGATCAAAAGGATATCGAAATATGATGCCAGAAAGGCTGATGAACATATTAAAGGCATCGAAGCAGAACTGGAAGAAGTAAAGAATCATCTCAATAATATAATTCCCTTTGCAATAAATTATTTCAGGCAGATCAAAAAGAAATACGGAAAAGGGAAAGAAAGGAAGACCGAGATAAGAAGCTTTGACACTATACTTGCAACCAAAGTGGTGGCCAACAATGCCAAACTATATATTAATTACAAGGAGGGCTTTATCGGCACAGGGCTGAAGAAAGACGAATTCGTATGCGATTGTTCTGATATCGATGATATCATTGTCATTAAAAAGGATGGTGGTTACCTGATCACAAAAGTCGACGATAAGGTTTTTGTGGGGAATGATATAATTTATGCCCAGGTTTTCCTTAAGAATGACGAACGTACGATATACAACATTGTTTACCAGGACGGGAAAGATGGTCCGCTGTATGTGAAGAGATGTGCAATTTCAGGATTGACCCGTGATAAGGAATATAATCTGACCAGGGGAACCGCAGGATCGAAGATAATCTACTTCAGCGCTAATCCAAATGGTGAGGCAGAGGTGATAAGAGTCCAGCATAAGCCCAAGGCAAGACTTAAGAAACTGATTTTTGAATTTGATTTCGGGCAGCTTGCAATCAAGGGAAAGTCATCTATGGGGAATATTCTAACAAAGAATCCGGTTCATAAGATTGCGCTTAAGGAGAAGGGATTATCAACTCTCGGAGGGAGGAAAATATGGTTCGATGATGCCGTATTCAGGCTGAATGTTGACGGTCGGGGCTTATACCTCGGAGAGTTCAGCGCTGATGATAAAATAATTATAATCAGCAAAAACGGGTATTTCAGAGTTACCGGTTTTGATCTTTCGAACCATTTTGAAGATAATATACTTATTATTGAAAAATTTCGTGCCGGCAAGGTTTATTCGGTTATTTACTGGGATGCAGAACAGAAATTCTATTATGTCAAGAGATTTACAATTGAAGAATCAGAAAAACCTCTCTGTTTTATAAATGAAGATCCGGAATCGAAGCTCATAAGCATTACTGAAGTGGAATACCCACGGTTTGAAATACATTTCGGAGGCAAGAATAAAGACCGGGGGAATGAAATTATTGAAGTAGCTGAATTCATAAATGTCAAGAGTTACAAAGCCAAAGGTAAACGGCTTACCAGTTACATGGTTGACAATATCCAGGAAATTGAACCGGTAGTTATAAAAGAATCAGCCTCAGAAAAGGAGGATGAAGAGGAGAATGCGGATGAGCCGCAGCATACCGACAAGAAAATAGATCCGGCACAGATGAAGCTAGAGCTGTAATGCAACAGGTCAGCAAAATATACCTGATAGGATTCATGGGAAGCGGAAAATCCACCGCTGGCAGGAACCTCGCTTCTCAGCTCAACTGGTCATTTATTGATCTTGATGAAAAGATACAAAAAATGGAGGAAATGAAGATACCTGAAATTTTTTCCATTAAGGGGGAATCCTACTTCCGTAAACTTGAAACCCGGGCACTTCAGGAATTGAAGTCGGAGACAGATACAGTTATTTCAACGGGCGGAGGCACTCCATGTTTCGGTGATAATATGGACTTCATGCTCTCTTCCGGACTTACAATATATATCAAGATGACTCCCGTCAGTCTGAAAAAGCGTCTTGAAGGATCATCCGAAGATCGTCCTTTGTTGAGGGAGATTGACAGTAAAGACCTTCAGGAATACATCACTTCAAAACTTGCTGAACGCGAAAAATGGTATTGCAGGGCAGAAATAATAATTGATGGTGACAATAATGATTTATCAGATTTATTATCACTGATTAAGAAACAGATAAGGTAATGATTATTGAGTTTAATTTCTTAAATTAGGATGTTAATTAAATACTGTCGGGTTTATGGGAAACAGACTGTATCTTCTCCCCGTTCAGAAAAGAAAAGAAGCCCCGGACTTAAATGAATGGGGAAATCTGAAAAATAAGTATTCAGGAAAAACACTCTTCAGGTCAAATCTCTATTTTCTGGAAACCGGTGATCTGTCGGTACTTGACGAGATTAAAAACAAATGGTTCTATGAAGAACTGTTAGCTTATTCGGATACAAATAAGGATGTAAACCTGTTACCCGCTCTGAAGAAAATTGCAGGTTCGCCAAAATTTGATGAGAGCCTTCGACAGCAATCATCAGAAATTGCAGAAAAAATTGAGGAACAGTTGAAAAGTGATAATGACAACCGGAAAACTTCTTCAATCACTGATGAATATGCGAAGGCTGAAAACGCAAGGAAAATACTGGCAGGAACCAGATATCCCCAGACCACTGAGATCCTGAGGCTGCTGAGAGACAAATCTCCTGAACTGAAGAGACTTGCACTATTCCTGATCGGGAAATTCAAAATGACGGATATGATCCAGGAAGTATGTGAATCCCTTAGTGTCCAGGGAATCGAAGATGATGCATATTCAGTGCTTCTGAGTTTTGGAGGAGCTGCCGCGAGAGAGGTCGACAGATATTATCTTAAAGCCTCAGGGAATATAAGTGCGGGAAAGGTCCTTCTAAGACTTCTGTCAAAGATTAACCCTCCGGAGGATATGTCTTTTATTGTTGAACGGCTCTGGTCAAATTCGAGACTGATAAAGGAAATGTGTCTGAAGACTCTCATAAACACAGGGTACAGGGTAAAAGACAAAGAAAGGGAAAAGCTTAAAAAAAACATATTTGAGACCTTTGGTACACTCACCTGGATCATTGCAACTCAGGTTTCCCTGAAAAACCACGACAATGATTTTCTTTTATCGGAAATGGATAAGGAATTCTCCAGATGGAAAGATTATCTTCAGAACCTTCTTTTCCTTACTTATGGGGAAAAAGTGTCGGAAGCTGACAGAGAAACAACGAAGGATAGAGATGAATACAGTAAATCGATACCCGAAATGGCTGGAATTATTTTCGGAAACGATCCGGATAAGGGTAATGAAATCACTTCGGGTCAGGGATATTATAAAAAGAAGCTGAAAAGACTCCAACGTTATTTCGCTGTTGAGGTTCCCTCTTTTAAAAGCCTGCTTGAAGATATTATTAACTGCGACTACAATCTTATAAGTGTGTGGACTAAGGCTTGCACGCTCAGAACTGTACCAGAGATCGGTGAAGAGGAGCTTGGTGAATCAGTTGTCGCTCTGCTCTTCAGCCCTGAAGAATTACTTCGTGAAGAGTCAGCAAGGCTTATAGCACGATCGGGTATGGAGCTTTACAAGACTACTTCGGAACGAATCCCGGAGGGCACCAGGAAGCAGCTTGATAGAATAATTGCGGGTGAAATAGCCGAAAAAGAACTTGTTTTTGAAAAGGTTAGATTCCTTGCTTCGTGCTTCAAAGAAATAAGAGAAGATGAATTGATTTTCCTGGCAGATAAAATGTCATTTGCGCGAAATGATGAAAAGGGAATTTATTCACAACCGTCCAATACAATTGCATGGTCGTTTCCCTCTGAAAAAAGTGACCCTGAAATCTTTGTTAATCACGAAGATATAACCGATCCTGGCAAAATAGTCAGGGACATGAGAATGAACAGTTATTTCTGTTATGTTTTGTCTTTGAACACTATCAGAGAATTTAACTTTCAGTATCCCGAAAGTGCAATCGGGATTTTTAAGTATTTGGATAATTGCAAAGAATAATTCTTTTTTACATATGGTTCCGGTAAAATTAAAAGAAGAAAAATTCAGCCCGTTTCCGGGATTGCGGCCATTTGCCCCGGATGAGTGTGAATATTTTTTCGGGCGTGAAAATGAAAGCGAAGTTATTGCCGCAAAGCTTCTGAGAAACAGATTTATTGCAGTCACCGGAGCATCCGGAAGCGGAAAATCGTCACTTGTAATTTGCGGATTGATGCCTATAATAAGAGAACTCTCCGCAAAAGGGGAAGGGGTTTGGCGGATCCTTTCAATGAGACCGGGCAATGATCCCTTTGGCAACCTGGCCGATACATTTGCCAGTAATATTTTAGGCACTGAACACGAAAAAGAGTTCAGAAGCGATATTCTGAATCTTCTCAAAGAGAGTACTGAAGGTGTTGCGGAAGTAATGAGGAAACAGTCGGCCAGGATCAATGGCAAAGTTCTTTTGTTCATCGATCAGTTTGAGGAATTGTTCTGGCACAGATCAACGGGTGCAGGAACAGGATCCCGCTCTGAGATAACAAGGTTTATTAACCTTCTTACTAATGCCATCACCCATGTCAATCCTGATTTTTACCTTGTTATAGCTCTCAGATCAGATCTCTTAACAGAATGTGCCTATTACAGAAGTTTCACAAATCTAATTAATAACAGCAATTTCCTTGTTTCAAAGATGAACAGGGAATGCATCAGGGATGCGATTACAGGTCCAGTAAGAAATGCTGGTGCAGAAATGGATCCCGATCTTGTTGAGCTTCTTATCGGAGAAATGAATGACCGTGCCGATCAGCTTCCTGTTCTGCAACATGCCTTAATGAGGACCTGGATGCACTGGAAAGAGCTTGATGAGACTGAAAGACCTTTGGATTTTTCGGATTACTTTTCCATCGGGACAATGAGAGATGCCATTTCACGTCATGCCGATGAAATTTATGAAAAACTGAATCCTGACAGTAAAAAGATCTGTGAGAGGCTTTTCAAGATCATTACAGGGAAAGGAGCTGACAATAAAGGTGTGAGTTATCCATCAAATTTTGATGCTTTAAGATCAGCGATCAGGTGCAATTCCGATGAGTTGTTTGAGGTTATTGAGAAATTCCGGAATCCTTCAATATCGATACTTACTCCTCATTATTCAGTCAGGCTGAATGAAAGTTCAATCATTGATATCTCTCATGAAAGTCTGATCCATCTCTGGGAACGGCTTAAAAAATGGGTTGATGAGGAATCATCTTCTGTCCAGATGTATCTCCGGCTTTCAGAAGCTTCAGCTTTATACCAGCAGGGGAAAAAAGGGCTCCTGAAACAACCCGAGCTCCAGCTTGCAATAAACTGGCGCCAGGAAAACAAACCCACTATCTGGTGGGCTCAGAAATTTAATCCTGCCTTTGAAAGGGCTATGGTTTACCTTCGCACAAGTGAAAAGGAGTATAATGAAATTGAGGAGAGAAAGGTTAGGCATAACAAGAGGAGGCTTAGCAAAATAAAGATCCTCTCGTCAATACTTGGAGGAATTGCAATCGTAGCTGCTCTATTTACTGTTGCCTCATTTGTTTCAAAACTATCAGCAGATAACCACCGCAGAATAGCAGAAAAACAAAAAGAAGATATTGCAGCTCAGAAGAATGCATCGGATCAATATGCTTCAATGGCATTGAAAAAATCAGTTTTGGCTGATTCATCTGCATTAGCAGCTTCACGCAGGGAGCAAATGGAGAAAATACTCAGGATGAATGCTGAAAATCAGATCCTTCTTACTAACGAGGAAATTGATGAAGCAAGAAGACAATCTGAATCTGCAATTCAGGTCAGCCTGCTTGCAAATATGAATGCAGATTCAGCGATCCGACTGAAAAATGAAATACAGAGGCTTAGAATGATTACAGTGGCAAAAGCGATGGCTCTGAGGTCCCTTCAGGTTCCGGAGCAGAATGATCTTCAGGCTCTTCTGGCATATCAGGGTTATCTGTTCAATAAAAAGAACAGCGGAAATAAAAATGATGCCGATATTTACGCAGGTCTATACCATCTGGCAGCACAGAACGGCAGCAGTAAGATTAAATCCTACACTGGCTTTGAAGGCCCGGTCAAATGCATTGCATTTGTTCCGGGTAAAAATGAGTTTTTTGCATCTGATTCCAGGGGCAAGATTCTTAAATGGGACCTTGGGAATAAGGAACAGAGTTTCAGGATCATTTATTCCGGGAACGAGGTTATTGAAGTTTTGGCTGTCAGCCCCGGATCTGACTGGCTGGCATGTGGCGGATCGACAAGTGGAATTAAGATGATCCCGGTCAATGGCAGCCAGCAGGGATATGAGCTGAAAGGACATTCGGGAAAGATTAAATCCCTGGTCTTCTCATATAACGGGAAATTCCTTTATTCTGCCGCAATAGACGGCAAAGTGATTAAATGGGATCTCTCCGCGAGAACTTCTATTGACATTTCAACCGATATGATGCAGATAACATCAATTGACCTTTCCTCGGACAACAGATATCTTGCAGGAATAAGCGATGAGGGTAAGGGACTTATATGGAACCAGGAACAGATTTCTGAAAAGTTCAGGATAGAGCCTCAGGGGAAAAAAATAAGGAACATAAGGTTCAAACCTGGTGAGAATAAAATCGCATTGGGATACGATGATGGCACGGTTGAATTATGGAATATTGCAAGCAGGGAGAAAATATCGGAATTCAGGGCTCATGAGGGTGAAATAAACGATATACGGTTCAATGGCAGGCTTTCGCAGATGGCCACGTCCGGTAACGACGGCACACTAAAACTATGGGATACTGATGACCTGGTGAGTCCTCCTGTCACTTTCACTGATAAAGAGGATCTTGTAATTGTATTTGAATTCAGTCCCGACGGCGAGGTGATCCTTTCAGGCAGTTCCGGCAGCAAGCCTAAACTGTCGGCCCGTCCTGCCTTTGTTGATTCTTTTGCTGCCGACGGGTGCTCATATGTGACCAGAAATTTCACACCCGAAGAGTGGCTGGCCTATGTTGGAAAGGATATTACATACGAAAAAACCTGCACAGGAGCTGATTATAAAATTAAGATCAAGGAACTCAGGTAAAAATAATGTACTCACCCCCTTATGTTCCCCCTCTCTACTTCGTAAAGAGGGGGAATTTATTAGTATACAGTAAGTTAAAGCCCCCTTTTTGCAAAGCAGAGAGGGGGTTGGGGGGTAAGTACATGAGATATAGAAGGGGGTATTAAGTAAGTACAAGGTGACCCATTAGCAACTTTAATCTTTAGTGAAAGGATCACTCAAAATTTAACTATTTTTGATCCCGATAATTTTATACCCTGAACAAGTGTTTGTTAATTTATGTTTAAGATCAAAGAAATCATTTATATATGAAAAATAAGAAAACACTTCTGATGATACTTGATGGCTGGGGGATTGGTGACGGTTCTGTTGCAGATGTAATAAGCCGGGTTCCGACACCCAATCTTACTTTCTTTAAGCAAAATTACCCGAATTCAATGCTTCATGCATCAGGAGAAGATGTGGGGTTACCAGACGGTCAGATGGGGAATTCAGAAGTTGGACATCTGAATATCGGGGCGGGCCGAGTGATCTACCAGGATCTGGTAAAAATAAATAAGGAATGCAAAACAGGCGATATTCGGAAAAATGTCGTTCTGACCGAAGCATTTTCCTATGCACGTGATAATGACAGCCAGGTCCATTTCTTCGGTCTTCTCTCCGACGGGGGAGTTCATTCACTCGATAAGCATCTCTATTCTTTATGTGATATGACAAAGGCTTATGGACTGAAGAAGGTCTTTATCCATGGATTTGGTGATGGCCGTGATACAGATCCCAGGAGCGGAATTGGATATATGAATAGTCTGCTCGAATATCTGAAAATCTCGAACGGAAGGGTAGCCTCTTTTGTCGGTAGATATTATGCAATGGACCGCGACAAGAGGTGGGAAAGAGTTAAAGAAGCCTATGATCTGATTGTTGAAGGCAAGGGAACTCCGGCAACAGATATTCTGGATGCTATGCAGAAGTCATATGATGAAGGCGTAACTGATGAATTCATGAAACCGGTTGTGATTGTGGACTCAAAGGGCGAAGCAATTGGAAAGTTAAAACCTGGTGATGTAGTCGTGTTCTTCAATTACAGGAACGATAGGGCAAAGGAGCTTACAATTGCACTTACACAAAAAGACATGCCGGAATTTGGCATGAAAACCATGCCCCTTCACTATTGCACGATGACTCCTTATGATGCCACATTTAAGGGATTACATATAATTTATCCCAAGGAAAATGCCGATAACACAATTGGAGAAGTATTGGCAAATGCAGGAAAGACACAACTCAGGATCGCGGAGACTGAGAAATATGCTCATGTCACATTCTTCTTTTCAGGAGGCCGTGAGGAAGTATTTAA
>CAZCQC010000162.1:0-3516 GCA_964500155.1 uncultured Rikenellaceae bacterium
GGAATATTTGGTCACGGAATTGTTGCAGGCGTGGGCGAGGGTTTAATGGAAAATCCTGATTTCCGTTACTATATGACCAGGAATGAACAGGCTTCGGTGCATATCGCAATTGCATATGCCAAGATGAAAAATCGTCTAGGTACCTTTGCCTGCATATCTTCCATCGGACCCGGCGCCACGAATATGATAACAGGAGCAGCCTGTGCAACGATCAACAGACTTCCAGTGCTGATAATTCCGGGTGATATTTTTGCACGCCGGAATGTAGCACCTGTCCTGCAACAGCTTGAATCGTCTTATTCCCAGGATATATCGGTTAATGACTGTTTCAAACCTGTTTCGAAATACTGGGACAGGATCAGCCGGCCCGAACAATTAATCACCTCTCTGCCCGAAGTGATGAGAGTGCTGACTTCACCCTCCGATACAGGAGCTGTCACCCTCGCTCTGCCTCAGGATGTACAGGCGGAGGCGTTTGACTTCCCCGAAGAATTATTCCTGAAGAGAATATGGAGGATTGAAAGACCAAGGCCTGATACAGCAGCTTTAAGGGAAGCTGTAAGGCTTATCAGAAATTCCAAAAAGCCGGTAATTATTGCTGGCGGAGGTGTTATTTACAGTGAGGCGACAGAAGTCTTGAAGGACCTGGCAGAACAGACAGGAATTCCTGTGACCGAGACATTCGCCGGGAAGGGATCCCTGCCATATAATCACCCTTCAAATCTTGGTGCTGTTGGTGCAACAGGAACTCCCGGAGCAAATGAATTCACCAATCAAGCAGATCTGATAATCGGCATCGGAACCCGTTACAGCGATTTTACAACTGCATCAAAGACAGCCTTTCAGAATCCGGATGTGAAATTTATCAATATAAATGTCGCCGGGTTCGACTCTTTTAAACATTGTGCATTACCTGTAACAGCCGATGCCAGGGTATGTCTTGAAGAGCTTTCCGGATTGCTTGACGATTACAGGGTTTCCAACGATTATATTCAGCTTGCTGCGAATGCAAATAAAGCATGGGATGAGAAGGTAAATGAAATTTATAAAGTCTCCGGTGTAATACCTGTTTCACAGGCGGAAGTTGTAGGCGCTGTAAACGAGTGTGCAGGTCCCCGCGACGTTGTACTGTGCGCTGCAGGAAGTCTGCCTGGCGACCTTCATAAGCTCTGGAGGACTATCGATCCGAAGGGCTTTCACCTTGAATATGGTTATTCAACAATGGGATATGAATGTGCTGCAGGAATAGGTGCAAAAATGGCCTGTCCCGACCGTGAGATATTCGTCATGGTTGGCGATGGCAACTACCTAATGATGAACAATGAAATTGTCACAGCTATCCAGGAAGGGATTAAAGTCACTATTGTCCTGCTGAATAACAATGGATTCGGAAGTATAGGGGCATTGTCGGAGTCAATCGGTTCAAAGCGTTTCGGAACGAAATATCGTTACCGCGATCAAAAAACTGGTCAACTGACAGGTGAGACTCTTCCTGTGAATCTTGCACAAAATGCCCGCAGCCTTGGAGCGAACGTTATTGAAGCTACAGATATTGACTCCCTGAAGCAAGCTCTCACAAAAGCAAAGGAACAATCAGTTACAACGGTTATCACTATTGAAACAGACCTGATAAAAGGAGTTCAGGGTTATGCGTGGTGGGAAGTGGCGGTTGCTGAAGTTTCAGAAATTGATACAGTGAAAAGAGCCTATCAGAATTATAAAGAAAGCAAAAAGAAACAACGATACTTTTTATAATGGACGAATAAAAGACTTAATCCTATGACAAAGATTCTTAAAAACTATATCGGCGGACAATGGTGCGAAAGTGCCTGGTCCGGATTAAGGGATGTGATTAATCCGGCCACCGGCAAGTGTCTTGCCAGGGTTCCTGAAGGATCGAAGAAGGATATTGACAACGCAGCAGAAAGTGCTAAGGAAGCCTGGGGGACCTGGCGCAACACTCCGGCAACTCAGCGGGTACAATACCTATTTAAGATGAAACAGATCCTGGAGAAGAACTCAGACGAGATTGCTGAAATCTGTACAGGTGAAAATGGTAAAACGTTTGCTGAGTCGAAGGCAGAATTAGTTCGGGCTATTGAAAACATTGAAGTGGCTTGCGGGATACCTAAACTTTTGCAAGGCGACTTCTCTGAGGATATAGCAACAGGCATAGATGAGTTTTACATACGGCAGCCGATCGGTGTCGGTGCGGCTGTTTGTCCTTTCAATTTCCCGGTAATGATAGCGTTCTGGTTTTTGCCTTATGCTCTTGCATGCGGAAATACTTATATTGTCAAACCTTCGGGTAAAGTTCCGCTCAGTATGACCAGGATCTTTGAGCTTTTCGAGGAACTGGACCTGCCAAAAGGTGTATTGAATCTGGTTCACGGAGGTAAGGCTACGGTCGATGCAATCCTGGAACACCCTTTTATCAGGGCAATAAGCTTTGTCGGATCCACCTCTACAGCAAAATACTTATATCAGACAGGGTCTGCTCACGGAAAACGGGTTCAGGCACTCGGCGGGGCAAAAAATCCGGTAATTATTATGCCTGATGCTGAAATAGATAATACAATCAGAATTATTACCGACAGTGCTTATGGATGTGCCGGACAGCGTTGTCTTGCAGCTGCTGTCGTTCTGACTGTCGGAAAAGCCGGTGAAATATTTACTGAAAAAATTGTTCAGGCTTCAAAGGCAAAAATTACAGGAAACGGGATGACAAAAGGAGTGGAAATCGGCCCTGTTATTACCAAAGAGAGTCAAGAGCGGATTGAAAAACTGATACAAAAGGGTGTGGATGACGGCGCAAAACTGTTGCTTGACGGACGAAAAATAAAAGTTCCTGGTTGTGAAGACGGAACCTTTGTGGGTCCTACAATTTTGGCAGATGCGGATACTCAAAGTGAAATCTACCTGACCGAAATATTCGGACCAGTAATTATCATCAATAACGTCGATACACTTGAAGACGCTTTAAAACTGACCAATCAGAACCGTTATGGCAATGCTGCCAGCATATTTACAACAAGCGGTGCTGCAGCCCGGAAATTCAGGCACGATGCAGAGGCAGGGAATATAGGGATAAACATAGGAATTGCAGCTCCAATGGCATTTTTCCCTTTTAGCGGATGGAAGGATAGCTTCTTTGGTGACCTTCATGGGCAATCGTTCCATGCGGTTGAATTTTACACCCAGACCAAGGTGGTTATTGAACGTTGGCATGATGAATGGGCCAGGAAATTTTAATCTCCCTTTGAAACTATTTTGATGTAATCCTAAAACTATTTGAAATGATAAAAATCGCTAATGCCCCTTGTTCCTGGGGTGTACTCGAATTTGAACTTGAAGGCAAAGCTGCCGGTTTTGAACAAGTCCTTGATGAAATCCGGGAAACCGGCTATCAGGGCACAGAGCTGGGTGATTGGGGTTTCATGCCCATTGTCCCGAAAGAGCTCAGAAAAGAGCTTGATAAACGTACCCTGGAAATGGTTGGAGCTTTTGTCCCTGTCT
>CAZCQC010000163.1:0-8209 GCA_964500155.1 uncultured Rikenellaceae bacterium
GATTATTGCTTCTGTGAACAGACCAATTGCCAGCATTAATCCTGCACCATTCCAGTGTTGTATTTTAAATAATGCACCAATAATTACGACAGAAGCACCAATACCATATAATTTGGCCATGAAGTTCTTCCATCCGCTTGACTGTACTATTTCTGCTAGGCTCATATACCTGGTTTTTTAAGGGTTATATTAATTTTATTGATTTATCGATTTTATTGATTTACTCCTGTATAAGATCTTACATTACGGAACCCGATATAAGATTTTGTTGAATCCTGATATTCATAATCCCTTGCGCTCGTCTGGAGGAAATAAGCTATATCCTTCCATGAACCACCCCTGATAACTTTGCGTTTAAGAACGGGAGGATCCTGAGGACGTGCATTATATTCATAATTTGGATTCAGGTCGTGCTGGAAGATATATGCCGATGGATGATAGGCACAGAGAGTCCACTCGGCAACGTTCCCCGACATATCAAATAAACCATATTCATTGGGTTCGTACGATCCTACTTTTGCACTGTAGACAGTACCATCGTCGATATAGTTCCCGCGTAATGGTTTAAAGTTTGCAAGGAAACAGCCCTGGTAGTTTCGTGTATAAGGGCCACCCCAGGGATACATCGAAAGGTCAAGTCCGCCTCTTGAAGCATATTCCCATTCAGTTTCAAGCGGAAGCCTGTAGGCCTGTACATCGGCAATACCGTTTTTCCTGAGAGCAGTATTCATATAGTCAGTTCTCCACCTGCTGAACGCAGTCGCCTGAGGCCATGATACGCCCACAACGGGATAGTCGTCGAATGAAGGGTGCCAGAAATAAAGGTCTGCCTGAGGATCATTGAATGAATAGGTAAAGTCCCTTATCCAGCACAGGGTATCAGGATATATATTAATTGTATCATGTCTTATGAAAGATGAACGGTCCTTAACCGGGGTAAAATTCCCGTTGCGGTCTATAACCTGCCCAACATATTTCCAGGTATTATTTGCATAGTCATTTACATATTTTGCTTTTGCAGCCTGCTGATAATCAACCCAGAAATAGGTATAATTAAGTTTCCTGACATCAATTTGTTTTTTGCCGTTGAATCTCTCTTCAGGAGGATAATACATCTCTTCAAGGACAGCTGCTGTTGTCTCTTCTTCAGGATCAATCTTTTCCTGCCAGTTGATAACCGGAGGTTCAACAGGATTACCTTCCTTATCGGTGACAAAATATTCACGGTCGGGAACCTGGGCCTCACCGAGTTTTGTTCTCAGAATGGAATCCCTGACATAATATACAAACTGACGATACTTGTTATTCGTTACTTCAGTCTGGTCCATCCAAAATGCCTCAACTGTAACTACCTTCGAAATGCTGTTCTGTGCAAACACAGCATCCTCATCGCTTGGTCCCATGGTGAAGCTACCGGCAGGGATGAAAGCCATTTCGAATGGTTCAGGCTCAAAGAAATTTTTTCTCCCAGCGACTCCAGTCAGTTCTCCGTTATCGGAAGACTTACAACCACCTAAGAAGACTATAATTATCAGAGCTGAAAGGATTTCCTTTTTCATAATTCTTTAGAATTTTGTATTGCAAGAAATTTTATTTTTTAAAATCATAAAAACCGTATGCTTTTGTATCTCATGGGACTCTTGCCCATACTGAGACTGAAACAATAATTTACCATAAATTCGTGCGACCCGCTTGTGCTCTTTCTGATATCTGAGATCGGGAAATCATAAGCGTATCCGACCCTGATACCATTAAACAATTCTATCCCAACAATCCCTACCAGTGCATCACCGGGTCTGTAAGAAACGCCCCCCCATGCCTTTTTATTGTATCTTAATAAAGAAGTTGCAGAAAATTGTATTGCCTTACCGTCGCTAAGCGCATAAAGGGAAGGCAGTAACTCAAGCGAAGGGTTTGGAAGCTGAAGAATATACCCGGCTGTTATATAATAATGACGGCTTATGTAGGTGACACCTTTTGTGAATTTTATTTTCGGTTGATTGATATGGGTGACCGAAAGGCCCGCATAATATTTATCAGTAGTGTAATAGACACCCAGTCCGGCATCGAAGGTTACCGAGCTCTCCTTGCTTTCAGGGATCAGGGGATCACCGGAAGGAGGGGTGAAAACATCGCCATTTGGTATTACCCATTCAGGATCAAGTGTCATGTTAAACATGCCGGCACTAACTCCTATTCCCAGCTTGCCCTGTCCTATATCGGCAATATATGAATATATAAGATTAAGGTTTATGTCTTTGTCGAAACCAACAATGTCATTTTCGACCATCAGACCTACCCCGCTGTTTATTTTAAAAGGTGTAACAGGAGCGCTGATATTGAAAATTGTCGTCGACGGGGCTCCCTTGAAACCGACCCATTGCTGCCGGTTAATTGCAGTTGCACATATCATCCCTGACGTACCGGCATATCCCGGATTAAAAGTCAGGGTGTTGAACATATAATTGCTTGTGATTGGGTCCTGCTGGGAGAAGCAGAAGGTAACCGACAGGAGCATAAATAAATATGCAGTATAAATTTTTTTCACTTCTTTAAATATTTAGGATTAAGCCCATTTATCGAACTTCTAAAGTAAAGTAAAAAAATTAAAAGTATACAAACCGACAATCAGTTAGTTAAAACTTTTAAACATTCCTGTTCAATTATCCACAAAGAATATTCCAAACATTCAATTAAACGGGAAAGAAAATAAAATATTTGAAGGATCAGGACTTTAATCTGTTTGAAGCTTTGACCCATTTGTCGGGAACTTCATTCCGGTTTGCCTTAAGATAATCGTCATGTGAACATGCGACATAAACATTTGCATTATTCTCATCGGTAAGCTCAATCCACCATCTTTCAGTAAGGTTGCTTTTAACAAAGATCAGATCATCCTCAAGATCAGTAACCCTTACATGATATTTAATAAAGCGTCCTGTATTGCTGTTACTTAAAACAGGGGTCTCATACTGCTTCTGCGAAAAACCTTCGAGGAAGAACCAGAGTATCTGGGCAGCTAGACCTGTCGTCTGGAAACGGATATCAAGCCCGGGATTGACATCAAAAAGTCCGAAAACTTTAAGGTTATCTGAAATCCCTGCATATCTCGAAAGAAGACATATTTCCTCACCATAGAATCCGTTTGGTGATGGTATTGCTGTCCCCGGGGCCTCTGACTGTCTGACAGCGGAGATATCGAAAATAGCGGCATCAGAATCCCTGAAGAGTGGCTCTGTAAGATATATTGCCTGTCTGACATCACCGATTCTCAGAAGTTCCGAATGACGTCTGCCAAACCGGTTCAATACCTGTTGATCATTAAGATATGTCTGATATCCTATATTAATATATCGGCTGAAGGTACTCTTATGGTTACCGGTTATTTTGTTAAGGTAACTGAATGAATCAGGAGCGTCAGGATTATTACTGTAATCAATCCTTGGATCGACAGAAACGAGAGTATACCTGGTTTTTAAAAGAGTGAATGACCGGTCGATTGCTGAAACAAGAGCGCTGCTTCCACCAATGATCACCGGAAGTATATTTTCTTTTAGAAGGGTGCAGAGTATATCTGTAAGACCGGCCAGGGTATCGCCGAAAGTTACCCCCTGTTTCATATTTCCCAGATCAATGATCTTTGACTTTCCCGGTATCCTTGCCAGGCTGTAAAGCTGTTGTCTTATTGCATCCGGAGCGTCAGACGAGCCCTGATTCGCTGAATTTCTTCCATCAGGTACTCCAAGGAGGACAACCTTAAATTCCCTGATATCCTTTACTTTGTTATTTTCAGTATTTATGACAATGTTATGAGGAAAGCCGGCATTCCCGGTCAGGTTTTCAAAGCCTTGCTTCTCAATGCTTACCGGATTAAAATAATCATTTAGGTCCAGCATAATTTATTCAGAACTTTTTTTGGTTTTTTCACTTTTTTCGATGATCACAATACACTCTTCCTTTGTAAGTTTTTCGACATCGGTATCTTTCGGCAACCTGAAGTTTTTCTTATCCTGTACAAGATAAGGTCCGTATCTTCCATTCAGCAGCCGGATATCGCCGAAATCCTTTATTACCTTTAGCTTATCACTTTCACCTTTTTCCCTGATAATTTCAGAGGCTCTCTCAATAGTTACTGAATAGGGATCATCAACACCTTTTTTCAGGGAATAGAATTTGCTTCTGAATCTTACATATGGTCCGAATTTCCCGATACCCACCACCATTTCATCTCCTTCGATCATACCGAGCGACCTGGGTAGACGGAAGAGGTTAAGCGCTTCGGGGAGGGTTATTGTTTCAAGGAGCTGGTTTCTTGCAAGACTTGCAAAACGGGGCTTCCCTCCGTTTGATGTATCCCCTATTTGTGCAACAGGACCGAATCGTCCCATTCTTACAGAAACCTGTTCCCCGGTTTCGGGATGAGGTCCGAGAACCCTGACACTTGTTTTCCTGATTGTTTTCTCCAGCGAATCTTCGACAGTCTTGTGAAATGTGGTATAGAACTTACCGATCATCCCTGTCCATTTCAGTTTGCCTTCAGCAATCTTATCAAACTGCTCCTCAACATCCGCTGTAAAATTGTAATCGACAATTTCCGAGAAGTTTTCTATAAGGAAATCATTAACTATCATTCCTATGTCCTGTGGGAACAACTTAGACTTTTCTTTTCCTGCAGCCTCAATCTTGAAGGTTGTCGAATATTTTCCTTTCGAAAGTGTAATAATCTTTAACTGCCGTTTTTCCCCGGGCCTGTCCTCCCTTAAGACATAACCCCTGTTCTGGATCGTTGAAATTGTGGGAGCATAGGTAGATGGCCTTCCGATGCCAAGTTCTTCAAGCTTCTTGACCAGACTGGCTTCGGTATAGCGGGGAAGAGGAGATGTAAATTTCTGCGTGGCTGATATTGTGTCAGAGTAAAGAGGCATTCCTTTCTTTACCGGAGGGATTATTGATTTCTCATCGTCTCCGTTCTCGGTGTCAGACGATTCAGTGTAGACCTTAAGGAATCCGTCGAATTTCACAACTTCTCCGGTTGCTGTGAAAACAACCGCAGAATTGTTCATCCCTATTGAGATCGTTGTCCTTTCCACTTCGGCATCGGCCATCTGTGAAGCTATAGTCCTTTTCCAGATGAGCTCATAAAGCTTTTTCTCATTATGATTACCTGTAATTGTTGCAGTGTCGGGATAAGCAGGCCTGATAGCTTCGTGGGCTTCCTGAGCCCCTTTGGATTTTGTCCTGAACTGACGGGTTTTTGAATATTTCTCACCATACTCTGAAATAATTACCTCTCTCGATTTTGCCAGAGCGAGCTTTGACAGGTTGGTCGAGTCGGTTCTCATATAAGTAATTTTCCCCGATTCATAAAGCTTTTGTGCAACAGCCATTGTCTGCGACACGGAGAAGCCCAGCTTCCTGTAAGCTTCCTGCTGGAGAGTGGAGGTTGTGAACGGCGGAGCAGGCGACCTGGTGCCAGGTTTGACAGTGACGCCGGATATGCTGAATTCTGACGCATTGCAGATCTCAAGGAACTTCATCGCCTCTTTTTCATCCGGAAATCTTTTGCCGGCCTCTGCCCTGATAACGTTGTTCTCTGCTTCAGAAGGGTCAGCCTTAAAAATGCCGGTTATGCGGAATGACGACTCAGTTTTGAAAGCGATAATTTCCCTCTCCCGTTCAACGATCAGCCGGACTGCAACCGACTGGACCCTTCCCGCCGAAAGAGCAGGTTGGACTTTTTTCCATAGAACAGGAGAAATTTCAAAACCGACAATCCTGTCAAGTATACGCCTGGCCTGCTGGGAATTGACAAGGTTCATGTCAATCCTGCGCGGAGACAGAACAGCATCGGAGATTGCATCTTTGGTGATCTCGTGAAAGACAATCCTTTTTGTCGTTTCCAGATCGAGGCTCAGAACACTTGCAAGATGCCATGCAATAGCCTCTCCCTCGCGATCCTCATCAGAGGCTATCCAGATATTTTTAGATTCAGATGCAGCTTTTCTTAGCTCTCCTACAACTTTTGCTTTTTCTTTAGGGATTTCGTATTCAGGCGAGAAATTGTTCTCAATATCGATTCCAAGATTTTTTTTCTTAAGATCGCGGATGTGCCCAAAACTGGATACGACACGGAAATCTTTTCCCAGGTACTTTTCAATGGTTTTAGCTTTTGCAGGTGACTCAACAATAACAAGATTTTCGATCATATCAGAAGGAATTAACTCTTTTAAAAACACGACAAAGTAAATCATTTAGGTTCCAAACTTCAAAATAAACGGTTAAGATTCTTTATTAATTACTATTTTTGAGCCAAACTCCCGAAGCTAATGAAAGGCAATTCATCAAACAGAAAATACCTTATCTGGTTCTGGACACTGTTCATCATACCATTCATAACTGTTCTGATTATTTTTATCCTTATATCTAAAGGAAAGCTTGGCCCGATGCCATCTTTCAGGGAACTGGAAAATCCGGAATATTACCTTGCTGCTGAAGTCTATTCCGAAGATGGTGTGCTCCTGGGAAAGATAAGCATTGAAAACCGTACCTGGACTGATTACAAGGATCTCTCTCCTTACCTTGTCAATGCTCTTATCGCAACGGAGGATATCAGGTATCACAGGCACTCGGGAATAGATATCCGGGGGCTGGGCAGAGCGATTGTCCGTACAATTGTCCTTGGACAAAAAACAGGAGGTGGAAGTACAATAACACAGCAGCTTGCAAAGCAGTTATATCCGAGGGATACTGCTCATGTCTCTGCTTTTACAAGAAAACTAAGACTTGGTGTCACAAAATTCAAGGAATGGCAGACTGCCGTAAAACTTGAGAAGAGTTATACAAAGGAGGAGATAATAGCAATGTACCTTAATAAATATGATTTCCTCTATCAGGCAATTGGAATAAGATCGGCAGCAAGAGTATATTTCAATACCACTCCTGATTCACTAAAAATAGAAGAGGCTGCTGTCCTCATTGGTATGCTAAAGAATTCCAGTGCATATAATCCCAGGAAATATCCCGAGAGAATGCTTCAGAGGAGAAATACTGTACTTTCACAAATGTCAAAATACGGATACATCCATCCTGAAATGGCAGATTCGGTTAAACAGCTGCCTCTTACCCTCGATTTCAGATTGGAAGACCATAATACAGGGCTGGCAACATATCTCCGGGAATACCTGAGGAATATTATGAGAAGGGCGGAACCCATCAGGAGCAGATATGAAAGGGAATCATCATATGAGGATGCTTTGTGGGAATGGGAAAATAATCCTCTGTACGGCTGGTGCAACAAGAATAAGAAACCTGACGGATCCAATTATGATATTTACAAGGATGGGCTTAAAATATATACCACCATCAACTCACGTATGCAGCAATATGCTGAGGAAGCTCTGGCAGAACATCTTTCAAAAGAGGTTCAGCCTGATTTTTACAAGCGTGCAAAAGGATTCAGGAATCCTCCCTATTCCAATGACCTTACCAAAAAGGAGGTTGAAGAACTGATATTCAGATCAATAAAGGACAGCGAAAGGTATATAATGATGAAAGCCAGGGGAGTTTCAATGGATTCCATTATGCTTGCTTTCAATACAAAGGTTCCCATGAAAGTCTTTTCCTGGAAGGGAGAGAACAGGGAAATTGACACAATTATGACACCTTATGATTCGGTAAGGTATTATAAATATTTTGTCCGTTCGGCATTTCTTGTGGAGGATCCTCACCTGGGTCATGTAAAAGCTTATGTTGGTGGTCCCGATTTCAGATACTTCAAGTGGGATGCCGTTACTCAGCAGAGAAAACAGGTCGGCAGCACAATCAAACCTTTCCTGTACACTGTGGCAATGCAAAACGGCTATACTCCGTGCAACGAAGTAGAAAATATCCCAAGGTCGTTTGATCTGCCAGGCGATTCGGTTCCGTGGATGCCCAGAAGCTCCGGGCCTAAGGAATATCATGGGAAAATGGTTACCCTCAAATGGGGTCTGGCACAATCCGAAAACTATATTTCAGCATGGATTATGCAACAATTCAGACCTTCAGCAGTAACTGAACTTATGAAGAGGATGGGTGTAAGGAGCTTTATTGATCCTGTTCCTTCAATATTCCTTGGTACCTCCGATATAAAACTGGAAGAAATGGTAGGGGCTTACTCGACTTATGCAAACAGAGGAGTCTACACAAGACCTATGTACGTCACACGCAT
>CAZCQC010000164.1:0-2626 GCA_964500155.1 uncultured Rikenellaceae bacterium
CCACATAATAACTGAAGGGTGATTGCGATCTCTGAGTACCATTGACTGTATATCATTTTTCCAATATTCCTTAAAATACTTTGAATGATCAGTTATTATGTAATTTGCTCCCGGCTTACCAAAGAACTTATACATACCATCTAACTTTGATTTTTCCCACATATCAAATGCTTCAACAATAACAACAATTCCCAGCCTGTCACAAGCATCGAGCAGCCCTGGAGAAGGTGGATTATGGCTGGTCCTAATGGCATTGAATCCTGCTTTTTTAAGAACCTCGATCTTGCGCTCTTCAGCACGATCAATAGCTGCAGAGCCAAGAGGGCCATTGTCGTGGTGGATACAGCCTCCCCTGAGCTTGATGGTCTTACCATTTAGCGTAAATCCCGTTTGTGCGTTAAAATGAATGGTGCGTATGCCAAAAGCTTCATTGACTTTGTCTTCAATCTTATTATTGACCAACAGTTCGACCTGTGCATGATAAAGATTTGGTTTTTCCAACGTCCAGAGAGCAGGATTATCTACCTGAACAACTTGTTTAAGCTCAACCAATTTTCCTGAGGGTACCGATGACTCCATTGTTGATTTCCCAACTTCTTTACCCGAAGGATCAATAAGTTTTACCACATAACGTACTGGCAAATTTTTATCGCCTGAATTTGTAACATTGGTTACCACTTCAACAATTGCTCTTTTCTCAGAAGCTTCAGGTGTCGTTATAGACACACCCCATGGCTTAACATGAACCCGATTCCCCAGAGTAAGCCAGGTATGCCTGTATATGCCTGATCCGGAATACCATCGGGCATTTATTCCTTCGTTATTGACCTTTACTGCTACTACATTAGTTTGTCCGGCAGCATTCAGATGAGGGGTAATATCATACCAGAAAGATGTATAACCATGAGGATGGTTCCCAACATGTTTTCCATTTATCCAGACATCTGCATTCATATACACACCATCGAACTGAAGGTATGCTATCTTGTCTTTGTCATCTTTGCCGATGATAAAGCTCTTCCTATACCAGGCGGTACCACCAATTGTATAGCCATTTCCCATTTTACCAATAGACTCTTTTGAAAAAGGACCTAAAACATTAACACCGTCCTGATTTGGTAAGTCCTCAATACTCCAGTCGTGCGGCAGATCAAGTGTTCTCCAGCCGGAGTCATTGAAGTTAGGAGTTTCTGCACCCGGGGGATTCGCTTTCAGGAATTGCCATCCCACATCAAAGGATGTTGTCCTTGATTTATCTATTGGTTCTGGATTTCCCCATGCAATGTTACTGATCGACAGAATGATCAAAATCACAAAAACAATTGACAGGTTAAGCTTTTTCATAAATACTTATTTAAATGTGACAAATTCTTACTGTATAGGAGTATTAATAACAATCGGCATGAAAATGATCTTAAGGAATGTAATACCATTTCTGCATAATGACAATGGATAAATAAACTCTATATATTAAATTTTAAGAAATAAAGATATGAAAAATATTTTCTCATTTATTAAAGATTAAGAAATAAAAAAATTTACTTTGTCAGACATATGGAAACATTACAGGAATTTCAGGATTTTCTAAACTTCGGATATCTTAATTACCGGCGCAACCTAACGATAGAGTGTGCTATATTTGGTTATTCTGAAGGGCATCTTCAGGTATTGCTTACAAAAAGTAAGATTATTACCAAATGGTGTCTGCCGGCAGGTTATGTCAAAAAAAAGGAGGACCTCGATGAGGCTGCGTTAAGAATAACACACGAAAGGACTGGTATTGAAAATATATATTTAAAGCAATTTAAAACCTTCAGTGATCCGGAACGAGGTCATTCTCCTGGGGCTTTTAACAAAGAGAATTTCCATGAATTAACTGGCATTACTATAAATGAGAACAATTGGCTGCTTGGAGAAACCTTGTCTGTTGGATTCTACGCAATAATAAACATTATAGATGCTAAACCAAAGGTGGATTTTCTGTCGAGTGAGTGTAAATGGTTCCCTATGGGTGAATTACCAGAATTAGGTTATGATCATAAAGAAATAGTACAAGAAGCCCTTTCTGCCATAAGAATGCATTTGTATCATTTCCCAATTGGTAAGAAGCTTTTGCCAGAGAAATTTACATTAAAAGAAATTAAGCTTTTATATGAGGTTCTTTCAGGAAAATCACTGCATATCACCAACTTTCCAAATAAATTAATTTCAATCGGACTTATAGTCAAAACGGATGAAAAAAGGAAAATAGGAGCTCATCGCTCTCCCACTTATTACAAATTTGATGATAAAATCTATAATAAAGTATTACAGGAAGGATTAGTTCTGGTTTAAAAATTCAATTAACTACTGAATTATCAAAAAATTCAATATCATTAAAAATTGATCTTTCAATTAACTATCTGGTTGCAACTTTTGTCCGTTCGGGGTACTGCGCCCTTCGAAGCCTTGGCGTAGGAGGGCAAAAAAGAGTGAGAGTGAGAGCGAGTGCGAGTTAGCTCGAACTTGAACTTCCAAAAAAACCTCACTGGCATTTATGAGGAATTATTTTGGTGCTGTGAAAGTACTGGTTGCAACTTCTTCTTTGAAGAAAATGAGTTTTTTGTCAGAGTTGCAACCAGGGATT
>CAZCQC010000165.1:0-21064 GCA_964500155.1 uncultured Rikenellaceae bacterium
GGAGGAACTGATGCTTCCTGCTGAACAGGAGGCGGAGAGGGCTCAATCATACCGAGCCCGGTCTCATCTGTTCCGAAATTCACCAGTATACCTTCTTCAGTTTCAAGGGGTTCTGGTGGTGTAAAAGCAACAACGATCAGCAGGATCAATAATATTATGTGAAGTATTGATGTGCCGATAATTCCCTTATTTTTCTCGGAGGGAATTCTTCTGAGGTCGCTATTTGGCTGAGGTTGCAATTATCAGTTTATAATTATTAGCCTGTGCAATATTCAAAACCGCCACAACAGTCTCGAAAGGTACGTTTTTATCCGCATGTAGCGAAATATATATTTCAGGATTAGCACCAAGCTTCTGTTTCAGAATGCTTTCAAGGGTTTCAATAGTTACCGGTTGCTGTTCAATGAAGTACTTTTTGTCAGCTGTTATTGAAATGGTGGTCTGGGGTTTGGCCGAAGTCTGGGTGCTTCCTTTTGGAAGAAGAAGCTTAACGGCGGTCGGATGGACCAGTGTAGAGGTGAGCATGAAGAAGATAAGCAGATTAAAGACAACATCTGTCATCCCTACCGAACTGAAGTTTACACTTATCTTATTTCTCTGCGAAATTGCCATTTTAGCGTCCTGTTTTTAACGGTTCATTTAAAATATCCAGAAATTCGGTATTTGTGGCTTCAAGGTTAAATACCACTCTTTCAACCCTCACTACAAGAGTATTATAAGCAAAATACCCCAGAATTCCAACAATAAGTCCTGCCACTGTTGTGATGAGTGCCGTATAAATACCTCCCGACATCAATGAAACATCAATATTGTTACCTGCCTGAGCCATTGCATAGAATGACTGAACCATACCGATCACAGTACCCAGGAAACCCAGCATAGGTTCGGCTCCGGTTATTGTTGCCAGTGTCGGAAATCCCCTTTCGAGCTTTGAAATCTCAAGCTTTCCCACATTTTCAATTGCCGTGCTTATATCCTGAAGAGGTCTTCCCAGCCTGCTTATCCCTTTCTCGATCATGCGGGCCGACGGGCTGTCGGTCGATTTACATAATGCCATTGCAGCATCTACCTTACCATCATGTATATAGTCTTTGATCCTGTTCATGAAATTTGTGTCCTCCCTGGTTGCCCTTCTGATAACATAGTACCTTTCAATAAATATATATGCTGCTACCAGCGAAAGCAGCATTATAGGTATCATCACCCAGCCTCCTTTGATTGCGAAGTCCAGAAGTGTAAGCTTTTCTGCTGCCGGTTGAGCTGCTGAAGGTAACTCCTGCATAAAGAATTGTAGAAATCCCATTTTTCCCCTGTTATTAATTAAATATAAAACAAACAATTATCTTCTTTGGGCCTGTTTTTTCAGGTGCGAAGATATTAAAAAACGAAAAAATGGTATGTTCTATTATAGTGTGTTAATAACATTGTGACAATATTTATTAACCCTATTCTTCAATTGTTACTTCGTCCTCTTTCTTTATTTCCGATTTTCTTTTTTTCTTTAACAGATCAGAGAATTTATTGAAATCCTGTTTAAAAGTCAGCCCAAGTCCCTGTGTATAAGGTGCACCTTTTCCGGTATACGGATTATTATACCTGTTGAACACTTTGAACCTTACTTTTTCAGAAAGTGCGATTTCAACATCAAAATCACCTATTAGGGGTGTAGCTTCAGCTTCAGTCCCTGCAACATCAAAGTTCCCATTTATAGTAACTTTATCATTCAGCAGCTGGGTTGAAAGCGCTACCTGAAGCTCCTGCGAATTTATATCCCTGGTTCCGGGGGTGTAAAGGAAACCAACATTGAAATCACTGCTTATCTGTGATAACCAGTTGCTTACCTGATTGGCCAACATTTCGGTCGATGTGACCAGAGCTGCAGAGGTACCGGTTGACGAAGCACCTGATGATGCACGGAATGATGGATCTGCATAGAAGCTGTTCATTACTAACAGATAAAGAAACTGCTTGCTTAATTCCTCTTCAGTGGTGATTGCATTCCGGAGATAAGTTCTCGTCTCCTCATCAGCATTCGGCAGATAAATATTAAATCCGACGACAGGATTGAAAAGGTTACCCGATAAAATAAGCTGGGGTTCAACAGGGATTCTGGCACTGTATTTTTCATCCTGAAGAATCGGAAACAGAATGGGATAAAGCGAGGTCTTTATATTCCCATATTTTGCTGTCAGGTCTATTTCTGCATTCTCAACATCACCGTTAAAGGTTATTTTACCCCCGTCCTTAACATCAAATTTCTTGTTTAGAATATTTTTTAGGGTAAAAAGGTAATCACCCTCCTGGATTATGTAGTCGCCATAAATTTTGAATTCTCCCTTTTTGTTCATGCTGATATTGAGTTTCCCTGAACCTCTTCCTTTAATGACATCTCCAGCCTTCGGATCGATAAGAAGCTGAACTTCAGCATCCGGAGTAATGTCAAGATCGAAATTAAGCTCCATCACCGACTGGCCTTGAGTAACCGCGAGCTTCGTTTCTTCTTCAATGTATGTTGTATCGCTACTCACAAATTTTACAAATGAGGATTCAGAAACCGAAAGGTTTGAACTTAGTGGAATATAAAACCTGGTACCCTTTCCGGTTTTTGCAGAAATGTCGAATGAAAGAGAATTTGGTCCGCTTTTAATCGTTGTTACGCCTGAAGCATAAGCAGTACCATAAAAGAGCTCATTATCCTTTTGCTGGGTGTTCAGTACCAGGCAGTCATTCCTGTCCATATTAACAGTCAGGTCAACAATGTAATCTTTAAAGTATTTGTGATAAACTGAGCCGGAAAGTACTGCGCTGTTTCCTTTTTCATCAGTCACCCTGGTGTTTTTGAATTTTATTCCACTCTTATCAAATCTTATAGAATCGTTAATTGTGTATTTTGTTTGCAGGTAGTCAATTTTAAGAGAGGTATTTTCAGCCATCAGCGAGCCTTTAAGGACCAGCTCTTTGGGTGCCCCCGACAGATTAACTTTTCCTGAAACACTACCTTTAATACCTGATGCAAAAAAGCTCAGCAATGGATTAAGGGCATCAACAGGAAGATTCGAAGCTATTCCATAAATATTGAACTTTTTAATTGCAGGGTCATATGTACCCCTGATATCAATATTCCTTTTCCCATTCAGATTATTACTCGCATTTATATCAGCAACCTTGCTGGCAGAATTCCACCTTGATAAGACGGAAACATCACCGTAATCTCCGCTCAGTATCGAAAACCCATTGACCTTTATGTTACTCTGGATCAGTGGATTTTTTAATGCACTTGAAATTTGTATATTACCATTGATGATCCCTTTCAGGTTAAATGGAATTTCGGAACCATTTCCTTCAGCAGGGGATTTGGCCGGATTACTTAAAGGGCTCATATCTATTCCTTTGAATGTGAGGCTCAGTGTGTCGCTGGCATTCCCGGATACAGCTCCGTCAATAGTATAAGAGTTCTTTCCGCTGGATACAATAAACCTGTCAATATATGTGGCGGTTGAATCAACAGTGATTATTGAATGGCTGATTTCCCACTTATTATTCCGTGTAAAAACATTCGATGAATCAATTTCAATTTTCAGATAAGAGCCTGGCTTTCCCTCTTGCTTTGAAATATATGATCCCCTGGATATAAACGCTCCCTTTATGGGGATCTTATCCTTATTATCCCAGTCAAAGCTGAAAATAAAATGATCAGGTATCACCCCTAAACCGACTTTAAACCCTATCAGTTCCGATTTTCCAAGAATTGACAGGGACGAACTTTTCAGATCAGCAGTGAATTTAGTTCCGCTGTAGCTGGCACTCAGTGCCAAATTACTGAAAATGTTATTCCTGTAATTCAGGCTTTTTGCATTCGCATTGATATTTATAATGGTGTCATTTTGCAACGTTCCGTTTAAGTAGCTCTTTTCGGCAAGCAAAACCCCGGTTTTGAAAAAGTTGTTAATTTTATCGGTGTTCTTGAAACTGAGATTAAAAGTGAACTCATTTTTTGATTGATCTTTTACCGTTGGAGCCATGAACTTTGAAGGAAATAATGAAGCAAGAGCTGTTTTTACGACCCTCCCAATCTGACCAAACTCATAATAACCATGGAGGTCAGCATCGACAAAATCTGTCCTCAGTGATATTGCCGGCTTATTGTTTTCGTTAAATGCCCTTAAAGTAAAATCATATAGTTCCAGTCTGCTGTTGTGCTTTCTGATAGTCGAATTAAGAAGTTTTATTTCGCCGAAAAGGTTATCAATATTATTGCCTCTGAAATTAGCGGTGGCAAGCATCGACAGACGCGAAGTTGTGTCTGCTTTATCAAAATTCAGCTTATTCAGATTTGACTCTGAAAGGTTAAGTGTAAAATCAAATTCAGGGAGTTCATTGCTGAAATCCAGCATACCCAGCATATCCATTTTAATATTGCTGTCGGAGATCTTTATGCTGCCATCCCATGTTTTTTCAGTAAAGATACCATTGAGAACCACGTTCCTGTATATGTAATTATTAACCTCAATACTGTCAATTTTACCTGTGAGGTTACCTGATATTTTTTTTGAAGAAGTGGCAAAACCATCAAGCTCTGTTTCAATGCTCAGCTTACCGAGTATTTCACTCTTTTCAGTAAGAAGTCCGATATCTACGTTACTTCCCTTTACCAGCCCTTTGATCCTGAAAGTATTATCTTCCTGGGGACGAAGTGAGATATCTGTGCTTATCGTTCCGGCTTCTGTACCGATTTTCCCATAAGTGACAAAATCAGTTGTAAATCCTGTGAAGCTTCCGTTAAATGAAATATTTCCAAGCTTATTGAATATTTCTGGTATTTTAATAGCAGTCTTACTTTGCTTTTTTATTTTGTCAAAATCTTTTGCATTTGTTTTAAGAGTGTTAACACCAATATGAATAAATGTATCCTTGAATTTCGGTAGCCCCGAGAAATCGAAATCACAGTCAAGATAACTGTAATCCCTGTATGAGACCAAAATATCCCGGCCTTTCAATTCAGCGATCGTCCCAGAAATTTTACCTGATATCTCAGCTGATTCATTCAGGCTGGCAGCGGATGGAAGAAAAAATTTCAGATCTGCACTGCTTACAAGCGATTTCTGTAGCCCGATATCGAGACTAACCTCATCAATGAAGTTTTTATATGAATCGGGGGACTCAGCATCCAGAATAACATGATCGGCGTTAATAATTGAACTATCGAGGTATAAAAACAGGTCCCGGAAAGATATATCGTTGTGAGCCAGAAAGACCTGGCTGTTCATGCTTCGGACAAGGAAGCCGCCTGAATCATAGAATCTCAGTTCGTTGATTCTGAAATTAATCGAATCATTCAGCAAACTTATATCTTCAATTTCACCGTTGATGCCTGAAAGAAGGAGGTTGTTGAAATCAATCTTTATTTTTGCTTCAGGACCGGTCCTGTTCAGAAGTCTGAATCTGCCCTCATTAATAGTGATCCGGTTGACCGAGAACTTATTGCCACTGCTGCTTGTGGTATCCTTTGGTGATCCGAGGAATTCAAGATACCATTTCAAATTCATCATCCCGGTAGAGTCAGTGATCAGTGCTATTGATGGTTCAACCAGTTCAATATGACCCAATTTAAAGATATTACCCCTTACATTCAAAACATTTATGCCTGCTGAAATCTTCTGAGAATAAATCAGGGTATCATTGTTCTGATCCTTAATAAGCAGGTCATTTATCGATAATTTATTAAAGAAGCTATATTCTATTCTGCCCAGTGTCATTGTGGATTGGAGCTTTTCAGAGAAGTGGCTCAGTACCCTCTTTACCATATAGGTCTGGACCTCCGGTATACGCAGAATTAATGATCCGAATGTAGGAACCAGTAAAATGATACCAACAAGGATCATCAGATACTTAAACGATTTTTTAATACTTTTGAGCATTAAAAAAAAATTGAATAATCGTATATCAAAATAACCAAAAATTTACGGAAAATCAAAGGCCGCATGGGAGTCACAATATTAGCTATAGAATCATCATGTGATGATACATCCGCAGCTGTCGTAAAGGACGGTTATATTCTGTCAAATCTTATTGCAGGACAGGATATACATATGTCATATGGTGGTGTAGTTCCCGAGCTGGCATCCAGAGCACATCAGGCAAATATTGTGCCAGTAGCCGATCAGGCACTGAAAAAAGCAGGGGTAAGGATTGATGATATAGATGCGGTGGCATTTACACGGGGACCAGGATTATTAGGTTCACTACTGGTAGGAACATCATTTGCAAAGGGTTTTGCTCTTGCACGAAATATCCCATTGATTGAAGTGAACCATCTTCATGCACATATCCTGGCCCATTTTATTCTTGAAAGAGACAGAGAAAACCGTTTGCCTGCATTTCCTTTTCTCTGCCTGCTTGTTTCAGGTGGTCATACACGAATTATATTGTTAAGGAGCCACTTTGAGATGGAAATCCTCGGTAATACAATCGATGATGCAGCCGGTGAAGCTTTTGATAAATGCGGAAAACTTATGGATTTCCCTTATCCGGCAGGTCCGATAATTGACAAACTTGCATCAGAAGGGAATAATAAAGCATTCATTTTTTCAAAACCCTCGGTCAAAGGTCTTGATTTCAGTTTCAGCGGATTAAAGACCAGCTTTCTATATTTTCTTCGCGACAGGTTAAAAGAGGACCCTGATTTTATTATAAAAAACAAAACTGACCTTTGTGCTTCTCTTCAGGATACCATAATAAGCATGCTTATGACAAAGCTTATTAAAGCTTCACAGCTGACAGGAATAAAAGAAATTGGAATCGCCGGCGGTGTTTCGGCAAATTCCGGACTTAGAAATTGTCTGTCCAGGGAAGGGGCGAAGAGGGGGTGGAACCTTTTCATACCTCCATTAAAATACACGACTGACAATGCGGCAATGATCGGGATCACCGGATATTATAAATACCTCCGGGGAGAATTTTCGAATCAGGATATTGTTCCTCAAGCCAGATTCTGATCTTCTGTCACCTGAACAGTCAAATTCAGACGAACCCTTTCAGGTTACGGTTACATTATAAAGGAAAACCACAATATGGCGCTGATGTTCCCGTTAATTCAGCAGTAGTAAATATGATTCATGTAATTGAACTGAAGAAGAGGGGTATCTCCATCCAAAATTTCAATGATCCTTTTTTTGATAAATTCGATTGAGATACCCCTGCTTCTTCTGAGTTTTTATGTTTTCAGAAGATGAATGTATTGAGGATTCCAGCCACCAAAAACTCGCCGGAGGTAATTTTAAACCCTGAGGGTATGATCAGGATTAAAGGGCGCTCGATTCATGAGAATATGTTTGATTTTTTCAAACCTGTTGAAGAGTGGGTGAATGAATATATAAAAGTCCCTGCCGATGTAACATGTATTGATATGAACCTGGAATATTTTAACAGCGCCAGCGCCAAGCTGCTTATACAGCTCTTTCAAAAGGTCTCACGCGTCCAGTTGAAAAATAAGAAATACATCGTAAACTGGTACTATGAGGAGGGGGATGAAGATATCCTTGAGCGTGGTGAGTATTTTTCCTCTGTCCTGAATATTCCTTTCAACTTCATCAGGATCACATAATTTTTCTAAAAGCCTGATCCAGATCATTTATAAGGCTCTCCGGCTCGTCAAGTCCGACATAGAATCTTACCAGATTCCCTGAAAAACCTTCTTTTGTTCTTTCATCATCGAATGACATTGCAGGGAAAACGAGCGATTCGTGGCCGCCCCATGAAACACCAATCAGAAATTGTTTCAGGCTGTTAACAAAGACTTCAGTTTTGTTTTTATCATGCACAGATAATCTTACCGAGAAGAGGCCTGTCGGTTTAAGCATCTGTCTTATTGCCAGTTCATACTGCGGATGCCTCGGGGAAAGAGGATAAAGCACCTCATCAACCAGTGGATGCGTTTCCAGATATTCAACAACCTTTACAACAGTGTCGGCGATTCTGTCAATCCTGGCAGGAAGGGTCCTAAGTCCTCTCAGCATTAGCCATGCGTTGAAAGGTGAAATAACACCACCTAGTCCCAGGTATTCATTATTGAATATCCTTTTTATGTTTTCCGAGGAACCGCACACCATTCCTGCAACAATATCACTGTGTCCGCCCAGGTATTTGCTTGCGGAGTGCAGGATGATATCCGCACCCAGTGAGGCAGGTGATTGGGTTAAAGGAGAGGAATAGCTGTTATCGATCAGAGTAACAATCCCGTGCTGCTTTGCTATCAGGGCAACAGCTTCAATGTCCTGTAGTTCAAATGTAAGAGAGTTGGGACTTTCAAGATAAAAGAGCTTTGTATTTTTTCTTACAGCATGTTCAAAATTCACCGCCCGGCGTCCGTCCACAAATGTGGTTTCAATTCCGAATCGTGGAAGAAACCTTGCCATAAGGATATTTGTCCAGCTGTAGTTATTCCTGACGCATACTAAATGATCACCCGTACCGACAAAAGAAATTACAGCTGAAGAAATTGCAGCCATTCCGCTGGCAAATGCCAGAGCCTCTTCTGTATCTTCGAGGGCGGCAATCTTTTTGCACAATATATCGGTTGTTGGATTATTGCCTCTTGAATAGATGTAACTCTCTTTTTCTGAAGCAATTGCTTTTTTCAGCTCTGCAACATTACTGAAGGCAAAGTTGCTAGTCTGGAACACCGGCGGTGTTATGGCATTGAAATATTTTTCACGTTCCTCCCCAAGGTGGTTGATTATGAAGGATATATCTTTCATTACAGGTTGATTTGCCGTTCAGCGTTTTTTCTTTTGAAATAGAGGAAAAAAGGAACCCCCAGCAAGAGGAATCCAAAACCAATTGCCATATGCAATGGTTTATTTATCATGATGTTAAAAACAAACCATGTATTGATGATAATAAATATCAGCGGAGTTACAGGGTAACCGAAAGTTTTGTACGGACGTTCAGTATTCCTTAGCTTCTTTCTGAAGATGAAAATTCCGGTTGCTGCCAGTGTAAAGAATATCCACTCGACTGAGACCGTATAGGTGATAAGGTTTTCGAGTGTTCCCCAGAACAGAAGTAAGATTACTGACCATACCGATTGAGTAATAATTGCATTCACTGGAGTTTTGAAGACCGGGTGTACTTTAGCGATACTTTTAAAAAAGAGACCGTCCTCAGCCATGGCATAATAAATGCGCGGAGCCGAGAGGGTATAAATTCCTATAGTTCCGAAGGTGCTGACCGCAATCAAACCGGCAACGAGCATCCCTCCGAAAGGAATAATGGTACTGACCGCTTCTGCTGCTACTTTTTCTGAGGTCAGAATAGAATTGACCGGAAGCAGAAGCATGTATGCCGTATTTACTAGAAGATAAATCAGAGTTACAACTGCGGCGCCGGTAATCATTGCTATCGGTACATTCCTTGACGGATTTTTGGTTTCACCTGCTAGGAAAGAAGCATGCTGCCATCCCCCGTAAGAAAAAAGCACTCCTGTAAGCGCAACACCAAAACTGGAAATTCCGGCAGATGATGAACCGGTGAAACCGAAGTTCCTGAATGAGAGGTCGCTGTTCCCAAGCAAAAACCCTGTACATATAATTACTAGTATCCCTAAGATCTTTAGCCCGGTGAAGATATTTGAGAAAATCTCACCAAATTTTGCCCTGAAAACGTTAAGTGTTGTAAGGAGAGAAATTGTTACGATACTTGAAATAGTCTTCCATGTATTATCCATCGGTATAAAAAAGCTGAGGTAATGAGAGAATGCCAGGGAAAGCACGGCAATTGATCCGGATGTAATAATTACAAGATAAGCCCAGCCATATAGAAATCCAAGCCATCCTCCATATGCTTCTTTCAGGAAAACATAAATGCCGCCAGCTTGAGGGAATAATGAGCCCAGTTCACCGAAAGTAAGTGCGCCGGTTAAGGCGATCAGCCCGCCAAGTGCCCATACGAGAAGAATAAGTCCTGAAGAAGGAAGCAGACCTGCTATCTGTGAGGGAGTGACAAAGATTCCCGAACCGATACATGAACCTATTGCCACCATTATTAACCCGTACAGGGTCAGCTCTTTTGCCAGCTTAGCCATAATGAATATCAAGGGCTAAAGTCCATTAATACCTCTTTACGCTAACCACGGCCTTATAGCTGTGGTTAATGGACGATAATGATGCCCGGACTTTAGCCCTTAAATGTAAATAAAATTAGTTTACTGAAGGATCAGCAACCCTTCCCATGAAAATAATCGAATTTGTGGTTATTTCCCTGATGATGTAAACAAAAGGATGATCCATCTTAAAAACCAGGGCAGCAGGTGGCATTGAAGTAAGTCCAATATCAACAACTGTTGCAGCAGCAGCTTCTGTACCTTCTTCATTTGTTTCAATGAAAGTCTGATGCGTTACTTCATTAATAAGGAGATCATACTGATCTGTAATATTTGAGAGATCTGCCCCGTCTGAAAATGCGATACCCATACCCATATCGGTAAGCACATCCTTCAGCGTTTTCTTGAATCCGTACTTAAACCTGGGGAATGATACATCTGTTTCCCTTTCACTCATCTGGTTTAACCAGGCAGTAAAGCTCTCATCGGTTAATGATGCAACAGTGTTGCTTAAACCTCCCTGTTCATCAGGCAGGATGACATCCATAACAAAGTTTCCCTGGCCGTAGGGAAATTCTGCAAGCAGAAAGCCATTGCCTTCATACACGCTGAAGTCGGTTTTCTGCTTCATCCTCGGCACATTTATCTGGTTAATGGCAGATTTATAAAAAGGCATCTGGATAGTCTTGGATTCATCAAACTGCGATTTCCATTTTCCCTTAAAGTAAATTGCATTTATCAGCAGCATTACTGTGTTATCATTTAGCTTCTCGATCATTCTCTTAATAAGACCATTTGTATTATTCTCGATCCAGGTATTAATTTTATCAGGAGCCGAAGCATCATTAATATCAAATGTTTCTGCGTCAGCATTATAGTAATCAGTGAGAATGTCGGTAAAAGTTTTCTTGGCTGTAAAATCATTTTCTATCCAGACTGAATTGGCGATAGACATTAGCACTCTCTTGTCAACCGACAAAAGAGCCCTGGTTAGGTTTTTGTATGAGCTATTGATTTCATCCACGCTGATTCCATTTAACCTCAATGCCTCGAGCATGGCATCGCGTGTGTCTCCATTGGCTCCGTTAACTGTCATTGACAGGGCATATGAGATACTAAGAGGGGATATCATTATATTTTCATTTTCGCCGGCACTTTTCAGCACACGATCGAAAATATCAAAGGCAAATCCATTACCTGATTCAATCAGTGCAACCTGATCCTGAGTAAGATCTATCGGAACAGGTTCAGTAGGAAGTGGTTCATCATTTTTACTGCACGACATTAATAATAGTAAAAACAGAAGTAAAATCGCAGATAATGATCCTGTAATTATTTTTTTCATAATGATTCAATTTACGGATTAACAACAATCGGTTTATAATACGGTCTGAATGATCGGTTTATGATATTAATCCGGTTCAAAAATCATGCCATGCTAGCAATTTCCCTTCTTTTGCTTTTTATTGGCATCGATATATGCCTTAAGTGACATGAAGGATATACTTAGCAGGATCAGGCTCAATATCAATAACAGAATAAAGGAAATCAGAGAAGTTATTTCAGTTCCAGGCTCCGGATGTTTCAGTTTTAAAACATATCCGAATACTGTAAAGATGAGAACTATTACAGCTATCGAGAAGGTAAAAATAACCGAGGACGCATTCAGAATCCTGGTCGACCTGTAATATTTGCTGTTTTTGAAACTTGCAAAAGAACTCCTTGCATAATGCCGGGCACGCTGGCGCGATCTGTCCTGTCTGTATTTTCTCCATTCTTCGACGATCCTGAAATAATCCTCGTCGTTGAGCTCTCCTTTTTCATGGTTTGCCAGGAGAAAATCATATGCTTCAGTTACCATTATGAATTTATCCTTGGCTTCGGGAGAATGATTTATGTCCGGATGAAATAATCTGGCCTGTTTCCTGTAGGCTTTTTTTATCTCTTCAAGAGAGGAGTTTAAAGGAAGTCCAAGAATACTATAATATTCGGAAATCAGCATCATGAAGGTAACAAATGAAATAATGGGAATAAAGGAATAAAGAAATAAAGAAATAAGGAAATAAGGAAATAGAAATAATAAGTTGGATCATTAATGCAGGCTGCCCGTTTCAGATTGTTCTTGCATAATACCCTGAACCCCGAACCCCGAACCCCGAACCCCATACCCCATAACAGGATTTACTTGACTATTCCCGTAAACCCCATAAATGCCAGTGCTAGAATTCCAGCTATTACAAGTGACAATGGGACACCTTTCATTCCTTTAGGTATATCCACGAGCTCAAGTTGCTCCCTGATTCCTGCCAGTATAACAAGAGCGAGACCAAATCCGATTGCAGTTGCTCCGCCAAATACCACTCCTTCAAGAAGATTATAGTCCTTTTTGATCACAAGAATTGCAACTCCAAGAACTGCACAGTTCGTAGTAATTAAAGGGAGAAAAATACCAAGCGCCTGGTAAAGGGGCTGGCTTATCTTTTTAAGAATGATCTCCACCATTTGAACTAAAGCTGCAATTACCAGGATAAATGTGATGGTCTGCATGAAACCAATTCCGAGCTTATCCAGAACATAAACCTGAACCAGGTAGGTTACGGCTGTGGCAAGAACGATAACAAAAGTAACCGCGATCGCCATTCCCATAGCTGTGCCGACTTTATTGGAAACGCCAAGAAATGGGCATATACCAAGGAACTGTGCAAGAACAACATTGTTGACTATTATAGCAGAAATTATTATTAAAATATATTCCATTGCAGTCTTTTTTTAATTCTTTTTGATCTTGTTGGCGAGCGCGATAAGATAACCCAGACCCATAAAAGCTCCAGGGGCCAGAACAAATACAAGAATTCCGTCACCGGCAATAAACTTATGTCCGAAAATAGAACCGCTACCTACCATCTCACGAAAGGCTCCCAAAATCCCCAGAGCCAATGTATAACCAAGGCCCATTCCAAGCCCATCAACTAAAGAAGATAAAACAGAGTTCTTACTGGCAAAGGCCTCAGCACGGCCAAGCACAATGCAGTTAACTACAATCAGAGGTATAAAAATCCCAAGAGTTTTATACAGATCTGGTACATATGCCTGCATTACAAGGTCGACTATTGTTACAAATGATGCAATTACTACTATGAATGCAGGTATCCTTACCTTGTCTGGTATAAGGTTTGAAAGCATTGAGATCACAACATTTGATCCAACGAGAACAAAAGTTGTTGCTATGCCCATTCCCATACCATTTAGTGAGGAAGTTGTCGTGGCAAGTGTAGGACAGGTGCCAAGGACTAGTACCAGTATAGGATTTTCTTTTAGGAATCCCTTTGTAAAATTTTGCAGTTGATTCATTTTATACCTCCTTTCTGAAGAGTGTTATATGCCCGCTGAACAGCATCGCAAAATGCCCTGGAGCTGATTGTTGCTGCTGTAATTGCATCAACCGGACCACCATCCTTTTTTACTTTTAGTTGAAATTCAGCCGGATTCTTTTCATTGAACTGATCTTTAAATCCGGGCTCTGTCATTTTAGTCCCGAGTCCAGGCGTCTCTTTTTGTTCGAGTACTGAGATATTAATTATTGTCCCATCGGACCTGAACCCGGCCATAAGACTGATATTACCGCTGAATCCTTTTGAGGTAAATGTATTTACGGCATAACCGACTATCACATCATCTTTTTTAGCCGGGTAGATTTCCAGACTGTCACCTTCACCGGTTGCCAGACGGAACATTTCATCATTAGGATTATTAGTGAATTCAGGAACCACCTGTTTGATTGCATTAAGCTTTTTATTCAGATTCGACAGCGCTATCGGCTCCTTGGTGAATTCATAGACAAAACCAAGCAAAGCAGATGAGACGAGTGCTATAAGGGTAAGCGACAACGCCATATTTTTAAATGTCGATTCAGTTTTAGCCATTTTTCACCTCCTCACCAAACCTCTTTGGTTTAATATAAGCATTCATCAGTGGGACAAATGCATTCATTATCAGTATTGCAAAGGATACACCTTCGGGGTAAGCCCCATAAACTCTTATTATGACTGTAATTACTCCAATGCCGAATCCGTAGATAAGCATTGCTTTTGGTACCATTGGTGATGTAACATAATCGGTCGCCATAAAGATCGCCCCGAGCAAAACACCACCAGCCAGTATATGAAACATGGGATTAGCGTTTTTTTCAGGATTCACCAGCCAGAGAATTGCAGTGAAAATAGCCATGCTTCCGATCACCGATACTGGAATGTGCCATGTTATTACTTTTTTTACGAGTAGATAAACTAACCCTATTAGAAGTGCAACTGCGGCAATTTCTCCCATCGATCCTCCCATATTGCCCAGAAACATCTGAGCCGGGGTGGGAATCTGATTCATAAGTGATGACAAAGGTTCCCCGTTCTTTAAACCTTCTTTTATTATTGCCAGGGGTGTTGCCCCGGTTACAGCATCCATGTAACCGGTAGTTAATCCTTTAGGTAAAGGCCAACTGGTCATTTGAACCGGAAATGAAATAAGCATAAAAACCCTTCCGACAAGCGCCGGATTAAAAGGATTGTTCCCTAATCCCCCGAATGTCATTTTTGCTACCGCTATCGAAATAAAGCTGCCGATAACTATTATTAATACAGGAATATTCGAAGGAAGGTTAAAAGCAAGAAGAATTCCTGTAACCAGAGCCGATCCATCATTAATCGAGAGAGGTTTCTTCAGGATATATCTCTGTATCAGATATTCAAAAAGCAGACAGGAGGCTACAGATGTTGCCGTGACTATTAAAGCTCCTGTACCAAAATAAAAGACCGAAGTGATAAATGCCGGGATAAGCGCCATTACAACGTTCAGCATCAGTCTTTGAGTCGATTCTTTTCCATGCGCATGAGGCGACGGGGAAATATTTAGCAGATTACTCATATTATCAATGAATTCCTTTTATTTCAAATTCCTCTGGCGGGCCATTTTTATGACACTCGATTTCCCAAGCCTTATATAATCGAGCAGCGGTCTTCCGGCCGGACATGTATAGCTGCAAGAGCCGCATTCCATGCAATCGGTTATCCGCTCTTTTTCAGCACGTTCAAATAAACCCTTTTCCGAAACGGACATCAACAGATAAGGTTCAAGCCTGACAGGGCATACTGATACGCATTTTGCGCACCTGATGCAGGGTTTTATTTCCTCTCTGACTGATTCGTCGAGAGGTATAATAACTACTCCTGACATTCCCTTTACAACTGGGATATTGGTATTGCTCACTGCTTTCCCCATCATCGGTCCGCCATTTATAATTTTGCCGGTGTCCTCCGGGAGTCCGCCAGCCGCTTCAATGAGCTTTGACAAATAGGTTCCGGTCCGGACCATATAGTTACCCGGCTTTGAAAGATGTTTTCCCGTGATTGTAACAACTCTTTCGAAGAGAGGTTTGTTTTTCTGGATTGCCTCATATACAGCGAATGAAGTCCCGACATTATGAACAACAGCTCCAACATCCAGAGGAAGCCGGCCCGAAGGAACTTCTCTTCCGGTAAGGGCTTTAATAAGCTGTTTTTCAGCGCCCTGCGGATACTTAACCTTCAGGGCAACGACTGTAATGCCTTTGTAAGCTGAAGCCAGTTCACTCATATGTGAAATTGCATCAGGCTTGTTGTTTTCAATTCCTATCAGGGCTTTCTCTACATTCAGTGCCTTCATCAGTATAGAGACACCTATAATAATTTCTTCTCCTCTTTCAAGCATGAGCCTGTGGTCGGATGTGAGATAGGGTTCGCACTCAACTCCGTTAATGATAAGAACCTCGCATTTTTTTCCCGATGGCACGGTAAGTTTGACATGGGATGGGAAGGTGGCACCTCCTAATCCGACAATACCTGATTCGAAACACCGTTTAACGATCTCTTCCGAAGAGAGCTTAATATCTCTGACAATTTCTTTACTTCTGTCAATAGTATCGATCCATTCATCTCCTTCAACATCAATGAATACTGAAGTTTGCTTAAATCCGGAACTATCAGGGGCAAAATCGATCTTATTGATTTTGCCTGATACGGAAGAATGGATATTAGCCGATACAAATCCTTTTCCGGCTGCAATAAGCTGACCTGCTTTAACTGTATCACCTTTGGTTACGACAGGATTGGCCGGAGATCCTATATGCTGCGAGACAGGTATAATAACACTTTCAGGAACAGGAAGATACGCAATAGGAATATCAGCTGTAATCTTGTTTTCGGGTGGATGAACACCTCCGACGGGAAATGTTTTCAGCACTATTATATTGTTTTAATTATAATAAAAATTATCCGTTAGCAACCTCAGCCTGGGCTTCGACCTTTGGTTTCCTCGGAGGAAAATTAAGTTCAGCAATAGCATTTGTCGGGCATTCTTCAACACACTTTCTGCAGAATGTGCATTTTGAGGCATCTATATATGCAAGATTGTTTTCAATCGTTATGGCGTCGAAGGCGCAGACCTTCTGGCATTTGTTACAAGCAATACAAGCCACCTTGCATGCTCTTCTTGCAGGTCCTCCCTTATCGCAATTGGAACAGGCTACATAAATTTTTCTCTCTTTTTTTGCTTTTTTACGCAATTCTATCAGATTCCGGGGACAAGCTTTAACACAGGCACCACACGAAACACATTTTTCATTGGTAATTACAGGTAACCCAGTTCCACTATCCATGTGAAGAGCGTCAAATGCACATGCCCTTTCGCAATCCCCGCTACCAAGACATCCGTAACTGCAATCAGTTTCCCCTGTGTAGAGGAAGTTGGCTATCCGGCAATCGGAAGCCCCGTTATAATTTGAAGTGCGCGGCCTTGATCCAGGAGTACCGTTGCATTTAAGCACTGCAACGGTAGGATCGACTGCTGGTGCAACTTTACCAAGTATCCTTGCGGCTTCTTCCATAACTGCAGCTCCTCCGACAGGACAATTAAGACCATCAAAGGAATCAGCATTTACAAGAGCTTCAGCCATGTTCCTGCATCCGGCAAAACCACATCCACCACAATTGGCAGCCGGCAGTACTGCCTGGACTTCATCAATCCTGGGATCTTCAAATACCTTGAACTTCTGAGCGACAAAGTAGAGGATAACTGCCGAAATAAACGCGAGCAGGCTAAGACTAATTATAGTTATCAGAACCGTGGAACTCATTAATGATTATGTTTTTAACGTAAATGTAAAACTCCGGTTAATTTTGTTTCGGTATAAATAAAGGATAAGATACCAGGGGACCAGAAGGAGAATTGAAATCAAGCCTGCAGTTAATTCATTGAAAGATAGTATATTACATGTAATAAGGCCGGTAATGACAATAATCAGGGGGGCCAGATAGCTTAATACTACCGCTTTATAACCTGTCGATTGTTCCATCATAACAGTTACAGAGTCTCCGGGTGATACATTATATCTGCCCCGGATATCAATGATCTTCTCCTCTTTACCTGAAATACCGCAAAGTCCTTCAGCATGGCATCCGGAACAAGCCGAATTGGACGTGATGCTAACAAGAACGGAATTGCCGTCGACTTTTGTTACTGTCCCGTCATGTTGAATAGTGCCGTGAGAAGCTGATTTTGTCATAAAAACATCCGGCTGGTTTGAAGTCGGCAAATTTATGAATCCTTTAAAACTTCGAACTGCTTTTTATCAGGTTTTACAGACCTTTCAATTATTTAGAATCATTCTAATTAAAACTAGTTGCTGGTTGCTAGTTGCTGGTTGCTGGTTGCCTTCTGCTTGCTGCTTGTTCATTACCAGTAACCAGTAACCAGTAACCAATTACCTGAGGGTTTAACCTATATTACTCCATGACTGGTTTATGCTGAATAGCCTCCTAAGCTCACTGCCCAGGATATTATTTTTGACATCCTGAAGCAGTGGGTCCTGATTAAGGATTCCCTCGGCTATGTTCCTTACATATTCTATAATCTGTCCGTCCTTTCCAAGGTTGGCTATTTTCAGGTCAAAGGGTATACCGCTTTGCATGGTTCCCTCAATATCCCCTGGTCCTCTTAGCTGGAGGTCAGTTTCAGCTATCTCGAAGCCATCATTTGTCCTTATCATGATCTCAATTCGTGCAGCAGCCTCTTTTGACAGCTTATCAGAGCTCATCAGAAGGCAGTATGACTGGTCAGCTCCCCTTCCTACCCGACCTCTCAGCTGATGTAACTGAGAGAGTCCGAATCTTTCAGCACTTTCAATTACCATCACAGATGCATTGGGGATATCGACACCTACTTCAATTACCGTAGTTGCAACCAGTATATGTGCATAGCCTTCCTTGAAGAGCCTCATCGAGGCTTCTTTTTCTGCAGGAGTCATTTTTCCGTGAACGATGCTTATACAGTATTTTGGCGCCGGAAAAACCCTCGAAATTGTATCCCATCCATCTTCAAGGTTCTTGTAATCAATCTTTTCCGATTCCTGAATAAGCGGGTAGACAACAAATACCTGCCTTCCTTCATTAATCTGGTTCCTGATAAAGCCAAAAACTTTATTCCTTTCCGAATCAGTAAAATGCATAGTTTTTATCGGAACCCTTCCCGGCGGAAGTTCGTCAATTACCGAAACATCGAGGTCGCCGTAAAGGGTCATTGCAAGGGTTCTGGGAATTGGCGTTGCGGTCATGACAAGCACATGTGGAGGATTAATGCTCTTTTCCCATAATCTTGCTCTCTGGGCAACACCAAACCTGTGCTGTTCATCGATAATGACCAGGCCAAGATTGCCAAACCTGACATTCTCCTCAATAAGTGCATGAGTACCGATAAGAATATTCAATGAATGGTCCATAAGAGATTCATCGATGGTTTTACGCCGGCTTCTCTTTGATGATCCTGTCAGAAGGCTTACATTAATCCCAATTCCTTCAACCATTTTGTTTATGGTCTCATAATGCTGGCTTGCAAGGATCTCTGTCGGAGCCATCAGACATGCCTGGTAACCATTGTCAATTGCTATCAACATGCTCATCAGGGCGACCAGGGTCTTTCCACTACCGACATCACCCTGGAGAAGTCGGTTCATCTGTTTCCCTGAACCAAGATCCCTCCTGATCTCTTTCATGACCTTTTTCTGGGCTTCAGTAAGTGAAAAGGGCAGGTTATTGTAATAAAAACTATTAAAGAATTCCCCTACACTTGAAAAAACAAATCCCTTATACTTTCTTGCTCTGTTGGTTTTAAATCTTAAGAGATTGAGCTCAATATAAAACAATTCTTCAAACTTGAGCCTGTATCTCGATTTTTCAATTTCAGCCGGATTTGACGGGAAATGTATCTTATGAAGTGCTTCATGCAGCTCCATAAGGTGATAGCCTGAAACAATATATTCCGGAAGGGTCTCAGGTATTCTGAATTTAATCTGGTTCAGGAGTGTTCCGACAAACTTGCTTATTGTTTTTGAGGTGACAAACAGATTTTTTAGTTTTTCGGTGGTGCTGTACTGAGCCTGAAGTGAGGAACTAATTCTCTGGGCAGCTTTTTCGGATGCCTCAATTTCAGGATGGATTATATTTACTATTCCGTTAAAGACCCCTGGTTTTCCGAACACAATGTATTCCACCCCCGGGGAATAACTTCCCGTAATCCACTTTGTACCCTTAAACCAGACCAGTTTTATTGTACCGGTTTCGTCCTGAAAGTCTGCAACCAGTCTTTTCCCTTTCCCTTGTCCTTCAGTATAATATCCTCTTATAAAACCTTTTATCTGTACAAGAGGAAGATCCGGATCAAGTTCTGCAATTTTATAAAATCTGGTCCTGTCGATATACTTGTATGGAAAGTAATAAAGCAAATCCCTGAAAGTATTAATATTAAGCTCTTTACTCAATAGTTCAGCTCTCTTGGGACCGACTCCTGTCAGATAAGTGATATTCGAATCCAGAAAATCCTGCATTTTCTCTACCCAGTTGGGGGTTGTAAAAAGATACCCGAAATTAATTAATTTTGACGACCTGACCTAACAGGTAAAAGTGTCAGCCTATGGGAATGTTCAGTGCACTCAGATACCTTAATTATTTTATATTCTCCTGCCACAGGAATGGTCACGGGATTCATAGTCCCTTCGTTTTCAACCTTGTTTCAAACATTTTCCGGAATAAAACCCGACCCGATATTGTCTGTAGTATTGAAAAGATAAGAAACAGATTGCTTGAGGATCCCCGGTCAATAAAAGTAACTGATCTGGGGGCGGGATCAAAAAAAATGAAAAACAGCTTGAGAAAAGTGTCCGATATAACGAGATATTCAGCAATTCCCGGAAAATATGGAATTTTGCTTTCAAATATGGCGGAAGCCTTTGGTAAGCCATTTATTCTGGAATTTGGCACGTCCCTCGGAATAAGCACAATGTACCTGGCTGCATCATGCCCCGAGGCTGAAGTAATTACACTTGAAGGATGCAGTGCAACGTCGGAGATCGCTTCAGACAATTTCAGGGAGGCAGGATTAAGAAATATCAGGATACTCAATGGCCCATTCGATGAGATTCTGCCTGAGATCAGGAACGAAAAAATATGTCCGGGACTCGTGTTTATCGATGGAAATCACAGGAAAGACCCTGTTATCACCTACTTTAATCATGTGGCAGATATGTCTGATAATAACAGTGTTGTAATAGTTGATGATATAAATTACTCACGGGAGATGACTGATGCCTGGAAAGAGATTAAAAATCATAAAAAGGTTACTCTGTCAGTTGATATTTTCCGGATGGGCATAGTTTTCTTCAGGAAAGAATTAAATCATTTTAATTATGTGGTCAGGTATTAACAAAAATTAAGTTTTAATAATTTCTTATTTAATATAATTAGGCTAATTTCGAAACTTCAAATCAAAACTTGTTATGAATAAAGTAATTGAAATTCAGAATATTGTTAAGAATTACCAGGTTGGCACAGTGATAGTAAGAGCATTAAGAACGATTTCGATCGATATTGCAAAGAATGAATATGT
>CAZCQC010000166.1:0-4395 GCA_964500155.1 uncultured Rikenellaceae bacterium
TTTGGAACTGTGAAAGTCTTTGTTTCTGACAGTTATCGGAATGACTGAGAAATGAAGAATATCAATTCAATTATCAGATTCCAAAAAAAAGATGATGTGTATAAAGAGTAGCATGAACAATAGGGGAAACAGATTGTTTCTATACCAGTCTTTCAAAACAGTCAAATTGCGGCAGATGTTTTACTTGGCTGCAGGAATTAATTAATATTTAACAAAATGAAAACAATAACTTTTATCCTGCTCTTGTTTGTTGGCACTCAGGCCAATGCACTACCAAAATCTCCGGTACCGGTAACTGATCCGGTTCAGGTTCTTGAAACTCCCGGAAGTGGCAAAATTCTTAATGACTGGATTACAGTGCTTCTGAAAACAATCGCAACGTATAAAATTCCAATGCATCATATTCGTCAGCAGGCATATACAGGTGTCGCTCTTTACGAATCAATTGTGGCAGGTGATAAGAATTACCGGTCGCTTGCCGGTCAGCTGAATGGTTTTCAAAAACCTGCAGCGCTTCCCGGGACCGATAACATATGCTGGCCGGCCAGTGCCAATGCTGCCATTGCTGAAATGTTCCGGTTTTTCTACCCTCAGAATCAGACAGACCTTATGAGGTTTGATTCGCTTAAGAATGCTATCAGAAAGCGGTTGCTCATGGAGGGAAACAATGAAGCCGCTATTGCACTTGGCGAAAAATACGGATCACAGGTAGCCCTGGCAGTAATTGAATGGAGCAAGACTGATGGTGATGACAAGGTGAACGGAGCTTATAATGTACCGAAAGGAGCAGGACTATGGGAACCTACTCCGCCCAGGTTTATTCCTCCGATTCAGCCCTACCTTGGGGATGAACGGACCTTTGTAAAGGGGAGTATAGATAATACCCTACCCCCACCTCCACCGGCTTTTTCAACAGATAATCAGTCGGCATTCTACAAAATGAATGAAGAGGTGTTCCAGACCTCACAGCAATTGGATGAGGATAAAAGAGCTATAGCCCTCTTTTGGGATGACTTTCCCGACGGTAAAACAAGAACAGGCGGGGGTCACTGGGCTTCCATTCTGAAAAGCGTTATGACCGACATGAATGCTTCATTAATTGAAGGTGCCCGTCTTTATGCAGGATTGTTCATAACTGAGAATGACGCATCGATAGGATGTTTCAAGGCCAAATACACCTATAATCAGATGCGCCCTGTGACTTACATACAGAAGCAAATGAATCATCCCGACTGGAATTCGCTTATTGTTACTCCACCTCACCCTGAATACCCGGCAGCACACGCCACGGTGTCAATGGCCGGTGCCACGATTTTAACCAGGATGCTGGGTGAGAATGTATCCTTTACAGATAATACCTATGCTTACCGTGGTTACAAAGCACATCATTTTAATAGCTTTAATGAGGCAGGAAGGGAAGCAGGAATGTCGAGGTTATATGGAGGTATCCACTACAGATTATCTATTGAAGCCGGGTTTACCCAGGGTGAAAAAACAGCGGATAATATAAGTAAAAAGCTTGTCTTCAGAAACTAATAGCAGAAAAATCAGGAGAAATTTAGCTGAGTGCTGACAGCAGCAGCAATACAATGCCTCTAAGTACAGCCTTTGGGTCGGAGTATCAGTCGGAGAGATTGATCGTAGGTGAAATATCTCCAGGCCCAGTTTATAAATATCATGAACTTATTCCTTACACCTATTATGCTCATGAGGTGAATAAACATCCAGACAAACCATGCAAAGACACCTTGAAAATGTGCATACGGAAGTTCGACAACCGCCTGGTTTTTCCCTACTGTTGCCATTGTCCCAAGATCTTTATAGTAAAATTCCTTCAGAGATTTGTTCCCGGATATATTCTTCAGATTTTGTGAAAGTATCTTAGCCTGCTGGATTGCAACCTGTGCAACCTGAGGATGACCCGAAGGATATTTTTCTTCTGTCATTAATGAAATGTCACCAATAGCGAAGATATTCTTATATCCTTTTATCCTGTTGATCCTGTCGACATTCAGGCGGCCGCCTCTGCCATAGTCTTCCTGAGAAAAACCTTTTATCCTGTTTCCTGCAATGCCGGCGGTCCAGAGAATTAGTCCGGTATTGATTTTTTCACCAGTGCTTGTTGTAACACTGTCACTATCACAATCCACAGCAAATGTACCAGTTAAAATCCTCACCCCAAACTTCTTAAGAAATTGGCTGGCCTTTTCTGATGATTCAGGCGACATTGCATTGAGCAACCTGTCTGTCCCTTCAATCAGGTGGATATTCACCATTTTGTCTTTCAGTTCAGGATAGTCTTTGTGAATTACGAACTTGTTCATTTCAGCAAGAGCCCCTGCAATTTCAACTCCCGAAGGTCCTCCTCCTATTATCACAATATTCAGCAACCTCTCCTGCTCAGCTTTATCCATTGTCGCAACAGCATTCTCAAAATTCATCAGAATAGTATTCCTTAAATCGAGGGCTTCAGCTATGGATTTCATTCCCTTGGAATATTTCTGCATTTTATCGGACCCAAAGAATGAATTTGTTGCTCCATGCGCAAGCACAAGGTAATCGTAATTTAATTTACCGATTGAAGTTATCAGCTGATTATCTGATACATTAACCTCCAGTACTTCTGCCTTCCGGATATAGTAATCATTATACTTCTGAAATACTTTCCGTATCGGGAAAGTTATTGAATCTGCATCCAGACCGGCTGATGCTATCTGGTAGAACAGAGGCTGAAACTGATGGTAATTATGTTTATCGACAATGACAACCTGATATGGAGAGTTCCGCAGCTTCTTTGCAAGAGTCAATCCGCCAAATCCGCAACCAACAATCACTACCCTTTTTTTATCTGTTGCCGGAATATTTATCATTGATGATTATTATCAGCTTGTTACCATTTATACATAAGTTGCTGGTTGCCTGGTGCTGGTTGCTTGTTAACCAACAACAGAAATCCCGAAGCTCATATTTTTAATAACCTCAAAGATAATACTTGCAAAGCCTGTTATGACAATACCTGCAATACAAATCCCCAGTGCAAGACGTGTGGGGAAATCGCTGCTGAATTTTTCGATCGGATCATCGCTTTTGTTAATAAACATTGCCTTCACTACCAGGAGATAATAGTACAATGATATTATTGTATTTAGTAAAGCAATTGTAACGAGAAGGTAGAAACCTTTCTCAGCAGCAGCTGTAAAAAGGAAAAACTTACCGAAGAATCCGGCAAAGGGTGGAATTCCGGCAAGGGAGAAAAGCCCCAGTAGCATAATAAGACTTAAGCCGGGATTAGTCTGGTAAAGTCCGTTATATTCATCAATATTTTCTTTCCCCCTGGCATTTGATACAGCTGCTACAACTCCAAAAACAGCAAGGTTTGAGAAAATATATACTAAAATATAATATATTACCGATGCCATTCCCAGCTGATTGCCTCCGATCAATCCCAGGAGAATGTATCCTGCTTGCGAAATAGATGAGAAAGCAAGAAACCTTTTAAGATTCTGCTGGCGTATGGCAAACAGGTTACCGATGGTCATTGTAAGTACAGCAGAAATATATATTATTTTTTGCCATGTCACGATAATTACGGGGAATACAGTAAAAAGGATGATGATAAAAATAAATATTGCAGCACCTTTCGAGATAACTGACAGATATGAAGTTATATTAACTGGGGCGCCTTCGTAAACATCGGCAGTCCAGAGATGGAATGGTACAATTGATATTTTGAATGCCATACCGGCAAAGAAGAATATAAAACCAAGTATCTGGAGGTTTTTACTTTCAAACAACTGTGCCACTTCATTGAAATAGAGTGTTCCGGTTGTACCATAGATCATTGCCAGGCCGTACAGGAGTACTCCGGAAGAAAGAGATGAGATAAGAATAAGCTTGATACCGGCTTCGGCAGATTTGTTATTGTATCTGTCATAGGCAGCAAGTGCAGCGATTGGTATTGTTGCCAGTTCAAGGCCAAGATAGAACATAAGGAAATGACCTGCCGATATCATGAAATTCATTCCGGCAAGTGTCGAAATCACAAGTATAAAATACTCACTTACCTTATCCTTATTTTCTGCTTTATTGAGCCAGGTAACCGATTGTATTAATACAAGCAAAGCTCCAATATTAAGGATGTTTTTCATGACCAGCCTTGTATTGTTCACCTCATACATTCCCCCGAAGAGTGTACCTTCCGGTGATGGCAGGAATCCGGCTATCGTGATTAAAGCAAACAGGGTTATTGAAAACAAGCTGACAGACTTCCTGCTTGTGGAACCCGCGAAAATTTCAGCTGTCAGGATCAGCAATGCCGCAACAGTCAGAAGCAGTTCATGCCGCATTAATGCAAAGTTTTCCAGACTCATATTATTGTTTTGTACGATATAATTG
>CAZCQC010000167.1:0-3723 GCA_964500155.1 uncultured Rikenellaceae bacterium
CCAGGCTGATGTGTTTGTCCAACAGGCAAGGGCTCTTCGCGGATGGTACCATTTCGAGGCATGGAGAATGTGGGAAAAGATCCCCTATGTTGATGAAGCTACCGACGCTACAACTGTTACCAACTCCGAAGATGTGCGCGATAAGATCATTGCCGATCTGACAGAAGGAACCAAGCTTCCTGAAAACATGGGTGCAATCGGCAGGTTCAACAAAACCGTATCACAGGTTCTCCTGGCTAAAGCCATTATGCAGATGAAAAAGGATTATGCCGGTGCATTAACAATTCTGAATGCTGCAAAAACCGGTAAAAAACCAAATGGTGATGCAATAGGACTTTCTGTAAAGTATGGCGATGTTTTTGATATCGCTAACCGTAATGGTATTGAATGTGTCTATACAGTACAGTATTCCGTGAATGATGGTTCCGGAGGAAACAACGCCGGATCGGGTGAAGTTCTGAATTTCCCCTATAAGAGCGGTGGTTCCCCGGGAGGTTGCTGCGGATTTTTCTCTCCTACTCAGGAATTTGTGAATTCATTCCGGACATCAGGCGGATTACCTCTGCTTGACGGTACCTACAATAGCTCACCTGTTGTTAACGATTATGGATTGACTCCGGCTCAGCCTTTTACAGAAGATACCGGGCCTCTCGATCCACGTCTCGATTGGTCAGTCGGAAGAAGAGGAATCCCTTACTGGGACTGGGGTATTCATACAGGCTCTGACTGGATCCGTGACCAGACCTATGCAGGCCCTTACAGCCCGAAAAAGCAGGTTTACAAAAAATCGCAGGAAGGCCAGTATACAGACGTTACCAGTTGGACATCGGGTTATACGGCAAACGGTTACCGTATGATTCGTTACGCTGATGTTCTTCTTCTGCTGGCAGAATGTGAAATTGAAGCAGGCTCTCTCGCAAATGCACGCACAATTGTTAACCAGATAAGAGCAAGAGCGGCAAATCCTGCAGGTTTTGTAAAGGAAGCCGATGGCACTACAAATGCTGCCAACTATGTTATCAGCGAATATCCGACAACAGGAGCTCCTTTTGATACCAAGGAAAATGCCCGTATCGCTCTCCGCATGGAAAGAAAGCTTGAACTCGGTCAGGAGGGACACAGGTGGTTTGACCTTAACAGGTGGGGAGTCACCGTAGCTGAACTTACTAAAGTTCTTGCTTATGAGAAAACAACACAATGGGGCAAGGGAACGATCTATAAGGATGCCGCACTCGGACCTGAAGACGTTACATTCCCTGTACCACAGCGTCAGATCGACCTGAGTAATGGTAACATTGTTCAGAACAGATAAGATTATTATTTAAATTATTCTGAATAGGGACATGCAACCGCATGTCCCTATTTTTTTTATTTTTATGCGATTTCACGAATATCTGTAATTAAATTTAGTAGAATGAAAAAATTCTATTTACTGACCATTCTTTTTCTTTCCGTATTAATAATTTCCTGTTCCGAATCACAAAGATTCCGGCTGTTGGATTCATCAAAGACTGGAATTGATTTTCAGAACACAATAACCGAGACTGACAGTTTCAATGTGATGACTTATGAATTCATTTACAATGGTGCAGGTGTGGGTATTGGTGATCTCAACAACGACGGTTTGCAGGACATTGTATTTGCCGGTAACCAGGTTTCATCGCGGATTTACCTGAATAAGGGGAATTTTAAATTTGAAGATATTACTTTAAATTTCGAAGGGCTTACTAATGAACAATGGTATAGCGGAGTCGTGATAGTCGATATTAATGGAGACAGGCTGCCTGATGTTTACCTCACCTCAACGGCTGACACTATTCCTCAGAAATGCAGGAACAGGTTATGGATTAACCAGGGCATGAAAGAAGGCAAGGGTCCGGTTTTCAGGGAAATGAGTGAACTGTACGGAATTGCAGATGAACATCAATCGGTGAACGCCACCTTCTTTGACTATGACAGAGATGGCGACCTCGACCTTTATATTCTGAACGATACTGAAAATTCAAGAATGGGTTCTGCATACCGCGAAAGAATATCTGATGGAAGTGCACCAAATAACGACAGACTATACAGGAATAACGGGAACGGCACCTTTACTGATGTAACAGTTGAAGCAGGTATAGTATTCGAAGGCAATGGGCTTGGACTGGCTATAGGTGATGTAAATAAGGATGATTACCCCGATATTTATATCTCAAATGATTTCATTTCAAATGACCTGTTTTACATAAACCAGGGTGATGGAACTTTCAAAAATGAAATCAGAAAATATATGTCGTACCAGACAAAATCTTCAATGGGAAACGATATGGCTGATGTCAATAATGACGGTAATCCTGATGTGTTTACACTCGATATGATGCCTGATCAGTACTTCAAGAAAAAGCAAACAATAAATGGTTTCAGCTACGTATTTTATGAGTTTGACAAAGAGTTCAATTATGAACATCAGTACCTCAGGAATATGCTTCACCTGCATAACGGCTTTATTAACGGCCAGATGCTGCCCTACAGTGAAGTTGGACAAATGACAGGTCTCTATCAATCAAACTGGAGCTGGTCCCCTCTGTTTGCCGATTATGATAACGACGGGGATAAAGACCTGATCATCGCCAATGGCTATCCTAAAGACCTTACAGATAAAGACTGGACTAATTACAAAGTTAAAGTTTTCGAATATCTGGCTGAAAACCAGGAAATAATTGACAGAGCACCTGCGATAAAGACCCCAAATCTTGCATTTGAAAATACAGGAAATTATGGCTTTGTCAAAAAGAAGAACTGGCTGCCCAATGTACCTTCATTCTCCTACGGCGCCGCCTTTGCCGATCTCGATAACGATGGTGATCTTGATTATGTGGTAAATAATATAAATGATAAAGCATTTATTTATAGAAATTATAGTGTGGAGAGATCCAAAAAAGATAAAAGCTACATCAGAATTAAACTCTCTGGTAGAAAAGAAAACACGATGGCAATCGGCGCAAAATTAGAGCTATGGAATAAAGGAGGGTATCAGTTTACTGAGAATTTTCTGACAAGAGGTTATGCTTCTTCCGTCGACCCCGTAATACATTTTGGCCTATCGGGTGAAACTTTAATAGATTCTCTAAAAGTCACATGGCCTGCGAGTGGTAACATAACAGTAATTAAGAGTATTAAAACCAATCAGACCATTGAACTGGATGAGAATGATTCTAGGGTCCCATATAATTCAGCAAAAAAATCCGGGGCGGGAAAGCTTTTATTTTCCAACTGTGATAGTTTATTAAATTACAGGCATGATCAAAATGACTTCATCGATTTTTTACTCAATCAGAAGATTATTCCTCATAAATTTTCACAGATAGGACCTTGCATGGCAAAAGGAGATATTGATAATGACGGACAGGAGGACCTGATAATAGGCTCCACAAATACATTGCCCACAATGGTCTTTTTAAAAAAGGGTGACAGATTTGAGAGATCAGAAATTGCAGGATTGACAGTCAGTAAGGAGTTTTCAGAATCGGATCTCACAGTTGTGGATATTGACAATGATGGTGATAATGATGTTGTTGCCATTGCAGGGGGATATGAAAACAGAAATGAAACAGAGTACCGGCATTCTCTTTATGAAAACGTAAATGGCTCATTTCATAGTGCCCCACTTCCCATACCCGCGTTCCCTGCGTCTGTGGTTAGACCTTGTGACTTTGATCACGATGGGGATATAGATCTTTT
>CAZCQC010000168.1:0-2966 GCA_964500155.1 uncultured Rikenellaceae bacterium
CCTCAAATTCAGGAGCTATAAAGTCGGAAATTACAAATGCTGTACACCTCTTTTTTATTGCATTTGTAAGAAACCTGAGCGGCTCGCTAAGGCTTGTGTGGTTGCTTTGTGGTTTGAAATCAAGAAGTTCTCTGATTATCCTGAGAATGTGTTTTCTTCCTTTCTGAGGAGGGATAAACTTTTCAACCTTGTCAGTGAAGAAGATGACACCGATTTTATCATTATTATATATTGCTGAAAATGACAGCACAGCAGCAACCTCGGTCATGATATCCCGCTTAAAGCTTACTGTTGAACCGAAGTTTCCGGATCCGCTTACATCAATCAGCAGCATTACAGTCAGCTCCCTTTCCTCTTCATACACCTTTACATATGGATGATTGAATCTTGCTGTAACATTCCAGTCAATGCTTCTTATGTCGTCACCATACTGGTACTCCCTTACCTCGCTGAAAGAAATACCCCGCCCTTTAAATGCACTATGGTATTCACCGGCAAAAATATGCCTGGTCAGACCACGGGTCTTTATTTCAATCCTGCGTACTTTCTTAAGTAATTCTACTGCTTCCATTGATAATGTTACTGGTTACTGGTTTCTGGTTTCTGGCCCCATATACAACTAGCAACCAGCAACAAGCAACCAGCATCATAAAAAATCAGGGCACTTCAACAACATTAAGTATTTCGGCGATAATCTTATCCTGGTTAACGTTTTCAGCTTCGGCTTCATAAGTAAGACCTATTCTGTGCCTCATCACATCAGCACACACAGTTCTTACGTCCTCCGGAATGACATATCCTCTTCTCCTTATGAACGCGTATGCTTTTGATGCAAGTGATAGATTTATCGAGGCACGTGGTGATGCTCCGTAGGAGATCATTTTTTGAAAATCAGGAAGGCCATATTTCTCAGGATTACGGCTGGCGAAGACAATATTAAGAATGTAGTTCTCAATCTTCTCATCCATATAAACCTCCCTTACAACATTCCGCGCCCTGATAATATCTTGCGTCTTAAGAACACTATTCGCTTTGGGAAAATCTTTTGCAAGATTTTCTCTTACGATAAGCTTTTCTTCCTCAAATGATGGATAATCGATAAGGACTTTAAGCATGAATCTGTCAACCTGGGCCTCAGGCAGTGGATATGTTCCCTCCTGTTCTATCGGATTCTGGGTAGCCAGAACAAGGAAAGGTTCTTCGAGTTTGTAGGTCGATTCTCCGATTGTAACCTGCCTCTCCTGCATAGCTTCGAGCAATGCACTCTGTACTTTTGCAGGGGATCTGTTTATTTCATCAGCAAGGATGAAGTTCGCAAAAACAGGACCTTTCTTGACGATGAACTCTTCTTTCTTCTGGCTGTATATCAACGTTCCGGTAAGGTCAGCCGGAAGAAGATCGGGAGTGAACTGAATCCTGCTGAACTTCGCATCTATAACCGATGCAAGCGATTTTATCGCAAGTGTCTTTGCAAGGCCTGGCACACCTTCAAGAAGGATATGACCATTGGCCAGAAGTCCAATCATAAGAGAGTCGGTGAGATGTTTCTGGCCAATAATGACCTTGTTCATTTCCATCCTGATGATATCAACAAATGAGCTCTCTTTTTCAATTTTCTCATTAAGAATCCTTATATCCGTTGTTTGCTCCATAGCTAAAAATTTAAGGTGCAAATATAATAAAATGAGTTTGTCACAGGCATTTAAAAACCGCCTTAAAATTCTGACACAAAAGAACAGGACAGAATTATAACAAGGAGTTAAAAAGTGTTAAAGTTCTGTTAAATACGGTATGGTAAGTGGGTTCCATGAGAAATTCGCCCTTACTGAACTCCGAATGATCAGTAAGAATATTAGCGGAAAAAAGGCATCATTTATATTCTGTGGCAGGAGCACCAGAAAAACAAGAAATCCGGCAGACAGTACAAACACCAGCCTGAACCAAAACTGCCACTCTTTTTTGAATAAAAGGCTTATGAAGCAAAGTATAATAAAAGGATTAAGCCATATTATATTCAGATTCCACTTCATTTGCTGATGATCGGTGAAGAAGTTGAAGAAGATCATCAGGAGAGCCAGAATTGAGAAAATGCTGTAAATTACTACATCCATAATTTTGTTTGCTCTCTTGCCCCTGAAGTAACCAGTCATGATTATGACAAATATCAGGAGAATCGAATTGACAACAAGGGGGGATGTAAGAAATTTCCCCTTTGCGGCAGGCTGGTCAAAATCGACAACAATTTCCGGATTCGTAAGTAATGGTATCATTTTGCCATTCCGCCTGATAAATAACTCCGACAGGCCGTCCTTAAGTTCAATCGGAAGGAACATTCTGTCCCTGAATGAAGCTTTTTTATCTCCGGGGGAACCCATTATCAGATCAATTCCGACTTTTGTCCATGGTATAATTTTTTCATATTCCCCCGTAAGGGACCTGAAGGTTGGCATATCCCTGTTTGATTCAGGAGGAGGATATACCAGATTCTCCCCGACTGCTTTTTCAATAAGATCACGTATTCTTGTTGAGCAATCATCGTAGAAAAAATCATACCTGTAATAAATATTTTCAGGTTTCAGATTCTCGGCGATAAGCATGAAAAGCTTTTCAATGTCGGCTGTTTCCAGGTTTAATTTTTGAGATACGACCCATCTACCATCTACAAAATAATCTTTGAGAAAATTATCATACGAACTGATACCCAGTGAATAATCGAGTCGACCCTTGGCAAATTTCCAGGCAAAATTCGGAGTGGAGAAATCGAAAACTCCCCAGTTGTAAACCACATCACTGTGTTTCTCCGGAATAACTACCCGTAATGCACTATGTCCGTACACGGAATAAGTCTCAGTGCCCGGACCGCATGTCAGAAGATAAATATCAGCCTTAGGATTCTCCTGTGAAATCATTGATTGCACCGGGAGAAGAAGAAAAAACAGGAGGAAATTGAGCTTCTTTATCATTAT
>CAZCQC010000169.1:0-21490 GCA_964500155.1 uncultured Rikenellaceae bacterium
CAGAGGTTTGTCGTGGGTTGCTATGCCAACATATATTTTGTTCTTAAACATATATTCCAGGTCCTCCAGAAAGTGTTGGTTCACTTCTTCATAATCCTTGTAGGCGATTGCTTCCGGCTCAATATAAATTCCTTTGCATAGCCTGAAATTAAGAGGATATTTTTCACTGTTGAGATCTGATAATCCCTTAATATCATTTAGTGTTCTTTTTAGATAAGCCTGAACTACAAGACCTACGTTTCCAGGAAATTCCGTCTTAAGCCTTCGGAATAGCTCAATCTCCATATCCGTACATGGTGAGTCTTCCATATCAATTCTGATAAAACTATTATAGGATGCTGCTTTTGCTACTATTTCCCTTATGTACCGGTAACAGACCTCCCTGTCGATAAGCAATCCGAAACTTGTGGGTTTTACAGAAAAATTCCCGTCAACTCCCGACCTGAAGGTCACATCAATAAGGTTTAGGTATTCTTCTTTATTCTCTTCGGCTTCTTCGAGTGTCTTAATGAATTCACCAAGAACATCTAATGTTACTTTAATCTTGTTCCGGTTAAACTCCTTTGAGACTCTCATCGCGTCTTCAATAGTCTCGCCTGAGATATATGACTTTGAAAATATCCAGATGAATTTTTTAGGAAAATAGGGCAGTATTGAAGCAATGAATTTGTTGAACATTTTACATCAATTTTTGGGATATGACATTATAACCAATTACTTATTCAAAAAAGCAATGAATTAAGTTGTGCAAATAAAACTGATTTAAAACCTTAATTAAATGACCTTTGTCACATTGTCAGTATGATTTGAAGCCTAAAATCAGGCTTTTAAATTAATGTATTGAATTGATATTCTCAATTTTATGACTAAAGTTTCAAAAATTGTTTAAATGTGATATCACTTTTCCAGGAAAACCGCGTTTATATACTGTTGTGTTTTAATAATACTGTCTGAAAACCTAACAGGATTGAGATTGCTAAAGAGGATAATATATTCATTTTTAATTTCTTGTGTCATCATTTCTGATAGTTTTGGCCAGGATCCCACCTTTTCTCAGTTCTATGCTAATCCGCTTTATCTTGCCCCCTCCTTTGCCGGTGCAACGGAAGAATACAGGTTTGCTATTAACTACAGGAACCAATGGCCTGCTGTGCCCGGTGTTTTTCATACATATAGCATATCTTTCGATAAAGCGCTTTTGAACTTTAACTCCGGTATAGGGGTGTTAGCTACATACGATGTTGCAGGTTCGGGAGAACTGAGCACAACAAATATAGGATTGCTTTATTCTTACGATTTTAAATTCGCGGAGGAATGGCACATCCGTCCCGGAGTTAACTTCAAATTTACATACCTGGGGCTCGACATTTACAAACTTATTTTTGCAAGCCAGATGACCGGAAGCGGTACAGTTCCTTCTGTTTATCCGCCGCCTTTCAGCAAAGTTGCCGATGTTGATTTCGCAACCTCAGCACTTGTCTACAACGATAGATACTGGGGCGGTTTTACTCTCGATCATTTGCTCAATCCCAAACAATCATTTTACGGAAATGAATCGGTTTTACCCGTTAAACTGAATGTTTTCGGTGGTCTTCAGATAATGAGAAAAACCAGGCTGCGCCAGACTTATCATGAAGTTCTTTCAGTTGCGTTTAATTTTCAGAAGCAGGCCAGGTTCTATCAGACAGATATCGGATTGTATTATTACAGAGATCCTCTTATTTTCGGCCTCTGGTACAGAGGTATACCTTTTGTGACTTCACAGCCGGGAGATGCTATAATAGGCCTGATCGGAATAAAGACAAAGCAACTTCATATAGGGTATAGTTACGATTTTACAATCTCGAACCTAATATCTTCAACTGCAGGTGCTCATGAAATTTCGCTGGTTTATGAATTCAATTCATTTTCGATTGGCCAGCGTACAAAGATCAGAGCAATTCCTTGTCCTGAATTTTAACCGGCAGGGACCTCCTTTTTTAGTACATATTAAAATTGAATTCCGGAAGCGGGGTAAATAATTAATTTGTTTATATTTGCGCCTGACAATTATTTACAAATCATATTTTTTACAATGAAGAATCTATCTGCCGTTCTGTTTGCTGTTCTCTTTCTGGCCATAGCAGCTTTGTTTATTCTGCATTTTACCGGGAGTAAAAAATCTCAAAAGAATACACTGTCTGAAAATTCGGTTAATACCTCTGAAAGTGGTATCGCCTATGTAAATATTGATACTGTTGTTTTTAAGTTTAATATGTATTCTGACCGAAAAGAAGAACTTCTTGGAAAACAGAAAAAAGCTGAAGCTGAACTTAATTCAAAGGGGAGTCAGTATGAAAAAGGGGTTAAAGATTACCAGGATAAAGTAAACAAAGGTCTGGTTACCAGAGCTACGGCAGCTGAAATAGAACAATCGCTGTACCAGCAGCAGCAGGAACTCGTTAATCTTCGCGATAAACTCCAGTCCGACCTTCTTGAAGAGGACCAGGTGATGAACCGGCAGATCCTTGAATATATCACTACTTACCTTGAGGAACACAAAGCTGAATATAACTATCAGTATATCTTTGGAAAGAGCTTTGGAAGTGTTGTACTATATGGAAACCCTGCCCAGGATATTACACAGAAGGTTCTCGAAGGACTGAATGCCAAATACCTGGACGAGAAAAAATAGCAATTATATGGGTTTTGCCTCTGCCTGGCTTAAAGATAGAGCACTTTTCCCCGTACTTATAAAAGAGGCACCTGCTGAGAACACCGAGATTATTGTTGTTGTTCCTTCCTATGACGAACCGGCGATCACTGATCTGCTCGATTCGCTTGCAATGTGCCAGAAACCCGATTGCAAGGTCGAAGTAATAATAATAGTCAATGCCCCTTCCGATGCAGGCAGTGAGAGCCTGAAAAACAACACTGAAAGTATTGTAAGAATTGAAATCTGGAAGAAAAAGAACCCGGATCGTTTCTTTGATCTTTATGTAATTGACGGATCAATACTTAGGTCGGAGGGATGGAGTGTCGGTCTTGCAAGAAAAACCGGGATGGATGAGGCAGTCCGCAGATTTGACCATTTAAATAAACCTTATGGCATAATACTGAATATTGATGCCGACTGTAAGGTAAAAAGCAATTATTTTACCGCAGTTTACGGGGAAATGCATGACAGGAAGGATCGCACTGCCTGCTCGATCTATTTTGAACATCCAATTTCCGGTGACGAATTTGCCGGGCATATTTACAAATCAATAATTCTTTACGAGCTACACCTCAGATATTACCTTCAGGGACTTGCATTAACCGGCTTTCCTTACGTACAACATACGGTGGGTTCTGCAATAGCAATAAAAGCATTACCATATGTTAAGGCAGGCGGTATGAATCGGAGGATGGCAGGTGAAGATTTCTATTTCATTCAGAAACTGCTTCCTGCCGGAGGATTTTTTAACCTGAATCAGACAACCGTTTTTCCATCGCCGAGGTCATCAGCCAGAGTCCCCTTCGGGACGGGAGTAACAATATTAAAGCTGACCGAAGGAAATAATGAAACTTTACTGACATATAATCCTGAAGCATTCACCGAGCTTAAATTGCTATTCGGTCTGATTGACAAGATTTTCATTTGTTCAATTGATGATCAGGAATTTGCTTTCCATGACCTGCCTCCGGGTATAAGACAATTTGTAGGGATTGAAGAATGGTTAACAAAAATAAGGGAGATTAAGAGCAATACCTCCGGAATTCAATCATTCAGAAAAAGATTTTTCGGATGGTTCAATATGTTTAAAATCGTAAAATACCTGAATTCAGTACACATCACTCTATTTGCAAAAAGGCCCGTCGGTCAATGTGCCTCCGATCTTCTAAAAGCTGCCGGTATAGATTTTAAATCGGACGATCCGGTAAAATTACTGGAGTTTTACAGATTGCTTGAGCAAAAAGATTAGTTGTTATTTTCCCTTTTTATCCTGCGGTTTTCCTGCGGAGTAAGAATAATGTAAAGGTCTTCATCAGGCTTTTTCATCCTGTATTGTTCCCGTGCAAATTTCTCCAGATTCTGGTCGTCGGTTTTAAGTTCGTGGAGTTTCCTTTTGTCTTCTTCAATACGCCTGATATAATATTCCTTTTCAGCCCGGAGCTTTTTGAGGTTTTTCATCTCTTTGTGCTGAGATATCAGGTTGTTTGAATCAAGAAGTACCACCCATATCACGAAAACAATGATCGTTAGCAGGTACCTGTTCCTCAGGAAAGGTGGTATTTTCTCTATAAACTTAAGCTTGATCATTCTTATGCAAACCTACAACTTTTTTCTTAACCGCCACTCATCAGATAAAACATCTGAATATTGTCTCCGTCATGAATGGTTACAGTACTATATTTATCCCTCGAAATAAATTCTCCGTTTATCTTGACAATTCTCATCTTAAAAGTAAACCTTTTCAGATCAAGCATTTCACTCACTGTCATTTCATCCCCTGCAAATTCTTCTTCCCTGTTATTTAGAATTATATTCATGGTCAAACCTGTAAAACTATTTAATTTTCATGAGTATCTCCACTACAGTATTGGCCTGCATGCTGGCAACTATTCCCACTCTTGGCGCAAGAGGAGGAAGCTCCTCAGAAGCTTCAGAAATCTCATCTCCGCAAACATATAGTGTTTCATCTATCTGCCTGAATTTCAATAAATCATTCTTTCCCCACCCTGCCATTCCTGATCCGACAATCAGAGGTATCCCGGGCAGTTCACTTTGCACGGTTTCAATAAGCATCTCTTTCATATCGGACCTGTCAAATGCTTCTACGATTGCATCGCAGCCTGCAAATATCGCCGGAATATTTTCTCTGTCCAGCCTGACTTTATAGATAATAACCTTAATCTCCGGCTTTATCCTGAGAATATTGTCCCTCAAGGCTTCTGCTTTCATCATGCCGATCTGGTTCATGAAATAATATTGCCTGGTCAGATTGGATGGTTCAACTTTATCAAAATCGGCAATCACCAGTGTTCCGATACCAGTCCTTGCAAGGGCAACTGCACAATTTGACCCGAGTCCGCCCGCCCCTGCTATCCCGACTCTGAATTTTTTCAGGTGATTTTCTATTTCCGAAAGCATCATCGGAGAACCATTTAAAGTAAAAACCATTACAAATATAGATACTTTGTTATTAAGATTTCTCTTAAAACCTTTTATCAATTCTGTTATATTGATCATTATCATTTTAAGGGTTGTTTTATTAAATTACCTTTGATTATAATTTCTAATTATAATTTCAGTATCAAAATCAGCTTTATGGACATAGCTTCAATAAAATCAAAGCACAGGCAGAAAAAAAGATGGGATTATATCTGGACTCCCCTGAATAAAGGGTATACAGATAAAATACTCTATATTAATGTGGGATCGGCTGAGATTATCGAAAAGAATGTCCCACAGGTGATGAAGGAAAAATTTATTGGCGGCAAAGGTTACGGACTTCGGCTTCTTTGGGATGCCACAAAACCGGATACAAAATGGAACGATCCTGAAAATGAAATAATAATTTCTTCAGGTCCCATAGGCGGAATAACACAATATTCAGGCACAGGAAAATCGCTTGTTGTCAGCATATCTCCGCAGACAAATTCAGTGATGGACAGCAATGTTGGCGGTTTTTTCGGCCCTTTCCTGAAGTTTTCCGGATTCGATGCCATCGAACTACAGGGTAAGGCAGAAAATGATGTTATTATTTTCATTGATGGCATAAATCATTTTGTCGAGATTTTCGAAGCCCCGTCTGAAGCTATCGACAGCCATCTCCTTGCCGAGCAACTTACTGAAATCTTTGCGGATAATGACAATGAAAAGAAGAACATCGGGGTCGTTTCCTCGGGTTCCGCAGCTGAACACTCGCTTATCGGAATGCTGAACTTCAGTTTCTATGATTCCAAAAGAAAGAAAGTAAGGCTGAAACAGGCTGGGAGGGGAGGTATCGGAACTGTTTTCCGTAATAAAAAGATTAAAGCTCTTGTCTGCAAGATCCCGGGGGTAAAGGGTAATCTCAATAATGTTGTTGACCTTGAGGCTATTATGGAAAGAGGAAAGAGATTCAACAGGGAGATAAGGGAACTTGATGATAAACAGTGCCAGATGCGGCAGGTTGGTACTGCTCATCTTATGGAAATCATGAACGATCATGATCTTCTTCCTGTTCATAATTACAAGTTTGGAAGTCATCCTGATGCTTACAAAATAAATTCCTCTGTGTGGAAAAGCCATTTCAGACAAAACAATCCTGACGGATGCTGGATAGGCTGTAACATGTCTTGCACTAAAGGCGTTGATGATTTTGAAATACTGACAGGTCCATATAAGGGACAGAAAGTACTTGTCGATGGCCCTGAATATGAAAACGCAGCCGGTTTGGGTTCAAACTGCGGCATTTTTGATCCGCAGTATATAATCGAAACCAACTTCTATTGCGACACCTACGGGATATGTACAATAACATGGAGCACTCTTTCTGCATTTGTTATGGAATGTTACGAAAACGGCATTTTAAACAAAGAAAGGACCGGGGGTCTTGATCTTAGATTCGGTAATTCAAAAGATGCCCTTGAACTTCTTCATCAGGTTGCCAGGGGAGAAGGATTCGGTTTGGTTGCAGGTCAGGGCGTTCGTAAAATGAAAGAGATTTTCATCACCAACGGTTGGGGAGAAGCCTCATTCCTGAACGATATTGGTATGGAAAACAAAGGACTCGAGTATTCCCAGTATATGCCGAAGGAATCGCTGGCACAGCAGGGTGGATTTGCTATGACGAATAAAGGACCCCAGCATGATGAAGCATGGCTGATTTTTATGGATATGGTGAACAACCAGATCCCATCATTCGAAAATAAAGCTGAAGCACTTCACTATTTCCCGATGTTCCGCACCTGGTTCGGACTTGTCGGATTATGCAAACTGCCATGGAACGATGTTGAACCGGAAACCAACCCACAAACTGATGAACCTGCAAAAGTACCGGAGCATGTTGATAATTATGTGACTATTTATAAGGCAGTTACCGGTCGGGAATTCGATAAGAAACGTCTTATTGAGGATTCGGAACGAGTTTACAATTTTCAGCGGGTTTTTAACCTCAGGAGAGGCTATGGTACGAGGAACTACGACAGACAGCCATACAGGGCTGCCGGTCCTGTAACCCGTGAAGAGTATGAGTCGAGGGCTGAGCGATACGACAAACAGTTGAAGGAAAAGACAGGCATCGACCCAGCCGGGAAATCCACGGAAGAAAAGATGAAGCTCATCAGGAAATACAGGGAGGACCAGTATGAGAGTCTCCTGAATGCGGTTTATAATCGTCGTGGATGGAACAATAACGGGGTTCCCAAAATAGAGTTCCTGAAAAAAATAGGGATGGATCTTCCGGAGGTTATTGAGGTTGTGAAAAACTTTCAGTGAAAAGCCAGATGCAAACCATCATCTCCTTGCTCCGGGGAGTAAACATGGCCGGTCATAACAAAATAAAGATGAACGAACTTTCATCATTATTTAAAGAAATTGGCTTTGTGGATGTTGAAACCTATATTCAAAGCGGAAACGTCGTTTTCAACGATCCCTGGAGCCTGTCTGACGCCGGACTGACTGGGAAAATTGAAGAAGCTATCAGGAAAGAATTCAAATACAATATCCCGGCTATCAATCGAACCCCTGAGGAACTAAGAGATATACTATCTCTTAATCCTTTTACTGAGGAGGAAAATTTCGACTATGAGAAGCTTGCAGTTATTTTTTTAAACGGAAAACCTTCAGAATCACAGATTGAGAAAGTTAAGGGCATCAATTACCCGCCCGACAAATTTATGATTTCCGGTAAAGAGATTTATATTTATTGTCCGAATGGATTCGGCAAGAGTAAAATATATACTGGTTTCTTTGAGAAAAAAATGAAGGCCACAGGTACTGGTAGAAACTGGAATACTATAAATGCTCTTATAAAAATTGCAGAGAAAAAAAGAAAATCCTGATTCGACTTAATTAAACTGATTGACAATGAAGCGGCTGCTCTTCTGGTTATTTGTTTTTGCAGTTCCTTTTACAGGATGCAGGAACAATTCTGTTAACAGGCAGAAGGAGATAATAATTTTTCACGCAGGAAGCCTTTCAGTTCCTTTTAAGCAGCTTGCAGGTGAATATGAAAAGCTGAATCCCGGAACACAGATCCTGATGGAACCTGCGGGAAGTCTGGTTTGTGCCCGAAAGATAACCGAGCTTAAGAAGCCCTGCGACATTATTGCTTCGGCTGATTATCTTGTCATTGATGAACTTATCGTTCCGGAATATGCCTCATGGAGTATCAGATTTGCAACGAATGAAATTGTAATCGCATTCCAGAATAAATCGAAATATTCATCAGAAATTGACTCATTGAACTGGATGGATATTTTATTGCGGGATGATGTCACTTATGCAAGATCGGATCCTGATTCAGATCCCTGCGGATACAGAAGTGTCCTTGCTTTTAAACTGGCGGAGAAATATTATGGAATTAAGGGGCTTGAGAGCAAGCTTTCATCAAAAGACAGGGATTTTATAAGGCCTAAGGAAGTAGATCTCGTAGCACTTGTCGAGGCAAATGCCGTAGATTACATGTTTCAGTACAAATCGGTTGCAAAACAACACGGTTTAAAGTTCATTACATTACCGGATTATATTAATCTTGGCAACCCGGCCAGAAATGACGTTTATCACTCTGTTTCACTTGATGTTACTGGAAATACCCCCGGTAGTAAGATGACAGTAAAAGGCGATTATATCAATTACAGTATTTCTGTCCTTACAGGTTCAGTGAATAAAGAAAATGCAGTCGATTTTGTATTTTTCCTTTTGAGCAGAGAAGGGATGGAGATATTCAGAAAGAACGGGCAGGATCCGATTATCCCTTTCAGTACTGATCAACCCGGAATGATTCCTGAAAAGCTTAAAAGATATTTGGAGCCCGGCAACCCTGAAAGATATAATGATGAAAAATAATCTTTTCAGCTGGATTCTCCTGATTCTATCATCACTGGTTCTGCTTTTTATCCTGGCACCGCTAGCCGGGATGTTTATTAGTACCGGTGGTTCTGAATTCATTGAAACAGTCAGGGATAAGGAGGTTCAGGATAGTATATGGCTCACTCTTTGGGTCTCTTTTGCCGCTACATTTTTTTTTGCATTTGCAGCCATTCCCCTTGCCTGGATTCTGGCCCGGAAGAATTTTCCTTTGAAACCCGTTATCCAGGGAATTATTGACCTGCCGGTAGTTCTTCCTCATACTGCTGCTGGTATTGCAGTTCTTGGATTCATCTCAAGGGATGGATTTCTGGGGAAAACTGCAGATACCCTTGGATTAACACTTATAAATAATCCTTCAGGAATTGCACTGGCAATGGCTTTTGTAAGTGTTCCTTTCCTTATAAATTCCGCCCGCGACGGCTTTGCGTCGGTACCTGAACGTCTCGAAAAAGCAGCCCTGACACTTGGTGCCAGCCAGTCGAGAGTCTTTTTTACCATATCGCTTCCTCTTGCCTGGAGAAGTATTATGACAGGCTTTGTTATGATGTTTGCAAGAGGTATGAGCGAATTCGGCGCTGTGGTAATCGTAGCTTATCATCCGATGATTGCCCCTGTCCTCATTTATGAAAGGTTCAGCTCCTTCGGACTTAAATATGCCAGACCGGCTTCAGTACTATTTATTATTGTTGCCCTTGCAGTTTTTATATTGCTCAGGTTAGTCTCGCTGAAGAAAAAAGAAATTCATTTGTCCCCCGATGCTGATACTTAAAAATATAAGTAAGAAACTTGGTAAGTTTGCCCTGTCGGGAATTAATATAGAGATACCCGAATGTGAGTATTTTGTTCTGCTTGGCAGGTCGGGATCGGGGAAAACCCAGCTTCTTGAACTTATTGCCGGGCTTAGCGTCCCTGACGCAGGTGAGATATGGATAAACGGACATGACGTTACGAGAAAAAAAATCCAGGATCGGTCTGTCGGACTTGTTTTTCAGGATTATGCAATATTCCCGAACATGACTGTTTTCGGTAATATTGCCTACCCGTTGCATTCAGGAAAAATGAAAAAAGATGAGATAATCAGGAAAGTGAACCGGATCGCTGAAGAGATGAATATTTCAAATATTCTGGACCGTTTTACACAGAATCTTTCAGGAGGAGAGCTGCAGAGGGTTGCCCTTGCAAGAACACTTGTAAATTCACCCAGGCTGTTACTGCTCGATGAACCTATGGCTTCGATCGATGCGAGTCTCAAGGATGATATCAAGAGAACATTACGGCACCTTAACAGGAACGGACTGACAATAATTCATGTCACTCACGATTATCGTGAGGCTGTGAGCCTCGCCGGAAAGGTGGGAGTAATTCATAACGGACATATAATACAGGAGGGGCCTCCCGAAAAGGTTTTCAGTAACCCGATAAACAAATTTGTAGCAAGATATGCCGGTATAAGAAACTTTTTCAGGGTGAAGTTCTTCCGGGAAGAAGCCAATTGGAAAGCTCTCTGTGACGGTAACCTTGTTTTTAGAATTTCCGGAAACAGCTTCCCGGAGGAAGGGCTTCTCATCCTTAAAAGCGACGACATTAAGCTAATGGGTTCAGAACCCGTGTCCGGTATTGACAATTGTTTCAGAGGGATCGTGAGGGAGATTAATCCATCAGAATACGGAATGGAAATAACCATCGATGCTGGTGAAATATTTTATGTTGACTTACCGGTTTGTGATTTTAAGTCCCTGCAGATCCGCGAATCATCCAATATATGGATTACTTTCCCTAAGGAAGCTGTAATCGCCCTTCCGGGATCCGGCTGAGGGAATGTACCCCTTCGAAGAGGGTAAACAGTGCAAAATTCCCCCTTTGAAGGGTTAAGAAGTAAGAAAGTCCCCCTTTGAAGTGCCTGCCCCGCTTAGGCGGGGGGGTAGGGGGATGTAAAAAGACAAATATATAAATAGATTTATCTATGGAAATGATCTCTTTCGAACAAGCCCTTGATATAGTGATGAGCACCAGCTTCAGAACGGGTACCGAAACTATTTCATACACCGATGCATTGAACAGGGTCCTGGCTGGCAATATAAGCAGTGATATGGATCTTCCTCCGTTCAAAAAATCAACAGTCGACGGCTTTGCTTGCAGAAAGACGGACCTTGGAAACGATCTGGAGATTCTCGAAACAATTCCTGCAGGAAACTGGCCTTCAAAAACCATCGGTTGCAATCAATGCTCCCGGATCATGACCGGTGCTCCTGTCCCCGATGGAGCAGATTGCGTGATTATGGTCGAAGATACTGAAATGCTCCCTTCAGGATTAGTAAGGTTTAGAAGTTCTTTCAAGAAGGAAAACATTGCATATAAAGGAGAAGATGTCCGCAAAGGGGAACTGGTCCTGAGGGCAGGAAAAATGATCAGGCCTCAGGATATTGCAGTAATGGCATCAGTAGGACATATCGAAATTACTGTAAGTAAAATGCCCAGAGTTGCAGTAATAAGTTCAGGAAGCGAACTCGTTGAGCCAAATATAATTCCTGGCATATCACAGATAAGGAACAGCAACGCAAGCCAGCTATTGGCACAGATTAAGCGGGCTGGGGGTTCGGGAAAATATTACGGTATCGCTGCTGATGATGAGGCTCAGACTCTTTCAATTGTTGAAAAAGCAATTTCGGAGAATGATATGGTCCTGGTGACCGGAGGTGTTTCAATGGGTGATTTCGATTTTATCCCTTCAGTTCTTGAACAAGCCGGGGTTAAAATTCTTTTTACCAGGATTGCAGTCCAGCCGGGGAAACCAACAACATTCGGACTCCACTCCAGGTCAGTGATTTTTGGTCTTCCCGGAAATCCAGTATCTTCGTTCATTCAGTTTGAAGTGCTCGTCAGGCCGTTACTATTAAAAATGATGGATTGTGAATGGAGACCCTTGATTATCAATATGCCTATGAATGAAAAGTTTATAAGGAGGTTTGCCGACAGGATGGCATTTATACCGGTAAAAATCACTGATGATGCCTCTGTTTCTCCTGTTGAGTACCACGGGTCAGCTCATATTTCTGCTCTGCCTGAAGCTGATGGTGTAATATCAATGCCTGTCGGGAGGCAAATATTTGAAAAGGGAGAGATAGTAAGTGTACGACAGATTTAACAGACCGATAAATTACCTGCGTATCTCAGTTACAGACAGATGTAATCTGAGGTGCCGCTACTGTATGCCCGAAGAAGGAATACATCTTCTCAGACATGAGGATATCCTTGCCTTTGATGAAATCAGGGATTTTACAAAAACTGCAGTTGCATGGGGAATTTCAAAAGTAAGGATAACAGGCGGGGAACCACTCGTCAGGAAGGGGATTGTTACTCTTATTGACATGATTGCCGGAATTGAAGGCATTAAGGATCTGTCGATGACCACCAACGGAATCCTTCTGGATAAATTTGCAGACGACCTGCATAAAGCCGGCCTTCAGCGAGTTAATATCAGCCTCGATACTGTGGACCCTGAAAAATACTTATATGTATCAAGAAAGGGAGATCTGAATGACGTCTTTAGGGGAATCGAGGCTGCAAAAAGGGCAAACCTTGTGCCGATAAAAATTAATTGTGTAATAAAAGAGTCAAAATCAGAAAAAGATGCTGTGGGGGTTTCAGAATTCTGCAGATCAAATGGGCTGGATCTGAGATATATAAGAGAGATGGATCTGATGAAGGGCACCTTTTCGACTGTTGACGGGGGGTCGGGAGGTATCTGCTCATCATGTAACAGGTTAAGGCTTACCTCAAATGGTAAGCTGAAACCATGCCTTTTTAATAATGCTGAGTTTGATATCCGGGATCTTGGTTATGAAAAGGCAATAAGAATGGCAATAGAGATGAAGCCTGAACATGGTCTGAATAATATGAAAGATGAATTTTATAATATTGGAGGATAAAATAATGAACAGATTGTCACATACCAACGACGCCGGTAAAGCAGTAATGGTTGATGTCGGATCAAAGGATATACAGAAAAGAAGTGCTAAAGCTTCAGGTCATATTAAACTCTCGGAAGAGACTCTGAAACTTATTAAGGAGAACCTTGTTAAAAAAGGGGACGTACTGACGGTAGCACAGATCGCAGGTATAAGTGCGGCAAAGCTAACATCAGCGCTGATCCCGCTTTGTCACAATATTGTGCTTGATAATATCAGGGTTGAACTTTTTCCTGACGAATCGGGTATTGTTGCTGAAAGTGAAATACATTGCAGCGGCAGAACAGGAGCCGAAATGGAAGCTATGACTGCAGTAAGTGTTGCTTTGATAACCGTTTATGACATGTGCAAAGCAGTTGATAAAATGATGGTTATCGACAGGATCATGGTAACCGAAAAAACGAAAGGATGAACCTTCCCGACAAATTTGAGGTACTCATAATTACCTTGAGCGACAGAGCTTTTAAAGGCGAATACCTCGATCTGAGCGGCCCGAGGATTAAGGAGAAGCTCTCAGAATTCTTCACTGCTCAGAAGTGGAAGTCAGATATTCGGACAGCTCTTATCCCTGACGATGCCGGAACTCTTCAGAAATTGATCGGTGAAGCATGTGAAACAGTGAATATCATTTTTACCACAGGAGGAACAGGAATCGGTCCGCGTGACATTACGATCGAAACCGTTAAACCGCTCCTCTCAAAAGAAATTCCGGGAATAATGGAATTCATAAGAATAAAATACGGAGCGGAAAAACCTAATGCCCTCTTAAGCAGGGGAATTGCAGGTATTGCCGGGAAATCGTTGATATACACTCTTCCCGGTTCGGTAAGGGCTGTGGATGAATATATGGCTGAGATATTAAAGACTCTGAAGCATACTGTTCTAATGCAACATGGGATCGATTCCCACGATAAACACTAATCTGTCAGGCGGTTGAGTGTATTTATTGTCTGGACTCCGATAACCCTGTCGTACCTCTCCCGTGGATTCCTGTAATATATCAGGATGGTATAATCGTTTTCAGTCTCATAATGGCTTCCCTCGAATTTTGTGGCTACGCTGTTGTTAACCCCGTCTTCTCTGAAAACATATTCATAATTGTACCAGCCTTGTTTAAGAAGCATAATGCATTCGTATGCTCCGGCTGAATCATTGTAGCTCATCAGGTTATTGGCATCAAATGTCCAGTTGCTGAGTGCTCCCGAAACATACATTTTGCCCCCTTCAACCGGGTATTTCGAGGGCAGTGTGAAATATACATAAACATAATCAGCATCAGTTTCAGGATTCTTTTCCTCCTGAATTGCAACATAATATTTCCCGTTGAAATCTTCCCAGTAGAAATATGGCTTGAATTCCCTGTTTTCTGACGGGAAAAGATAGACATGATAATTGGAGATCAGAAAATCAATCTTTCTTACATATTGTGACTGATACCTTATGCTTTTGACATCGAAATACCTGAATTCATTTCCGCCCTGGAAAACGTTCTTGTCTGATAATGAACTGTATTTAAGTTCATTGCTGCTAATAAATTCGGGTTTTAAATTTCCTTTTGCATTATTCCAGCGCCCGTTCTGCAGTATATACGCAAAGACATCCCTGAAAGGATCATTTATTTTGGCAGAGGAAATGTTTACCGTAAAATCGATCTGCTGGTTTGTATTGACATCTGTTGTCATTCTCGGCCTGTGAGCTGAGATATTTATCCCCGCCACATCTTCTGTGATCATAAACCTCTGTGAAAGAACCGGGTTCTCCGGTTCATTCAACTGATGAACCAGCAGAATATAGTTTCCTGAAAGTCTAAGCTGTGCCCTTTCATTCGGGAATGAAAGCTTATAATGGGTGTAATTTACAGTGGTGTTGAACGACGGCCTGTAATCTTCAATGGGATTCTCCGAAAATCCTTCCATATAATCGGTATAAAAGATATCAGATTTTCTCCAGTCCTTGTCACAGTGTATGAATGTATAGTAATAATTCTCTGTGTTGTCGCCAAGAAGATCAAAATGCAGGACCAGCTTTTCATCGCTGTTCATTCTCATCACCGGGTATGAAAGATTCCATCCCTCTTTGTAAAGCTGAACGGTTCTTATCTTGTCATTGAAGATATGATTTGTAAATGCAAGTGAATCATTGTTCTCCGAAAAGACCGGAAAAGCATCAAGAATGAGTGCCATTAACAGTTGAACAAACATCTGCTGAAATTTACTTGCGAATTTACACATAGTGGAAATTTATTTCATCATTTTTAGCATAATTTGAAAAAACTGGTAAGCTATTTTTACATTTGCAGTTCTGTTAATTATTTAACAGAATTCTGATCCCAGAGAATTATTTAAATAAGATCATTTTACATGTCCATATCGATTAAGCTAAAAAAAGGATTTGATATCCGGCTGGAGGGAATTGCTGAAAAAAAGCTTGCCGGTGTTGTAAATCCGGTAAAGTACGGAGTCATGCCAACCGATTTTCCGGGGCTTATCCCAAAGCTGGAAGTCAAGCCTGATACTGAAGTCCTGGCCGGCACTCCGCTCTTTCACGATAAACTGCGTCCGGAAATAAAATTCACTTCACCCGTCAGCGGCAGTGTTGTATCTGTTGAAAGGGGCGACCGCAGAAAATTGCTGGAGGTAATAGTCGAAAAGAACGGTACCGGGTATGTGGATTTTGGAAAAGCTGATCCGGAAAAACTTTCAGCTGAACAAATAAAAGAGCATCTTTTAAGCTCGGGTTTGTGGCCTGCAATAAGGCAGAGACCTTACCACGTTGTCGCGAACCCGAATGATCAGCCGAAATCAATCTTTATTTCAGGATTTGACACAGCCCCACTTGCACCTGATTATAATTATATCCTTGAAAACTCTTCCGTAGCCGATTTCCGCACCGGAATCAACGCACTTGCAAAACTGACAGATGGCAGGATCAATCTTATTCTGAAAGGCAATGGTAATGACAACAAGATCTTTGATGGGATTGAAGGTGTGGAAAAATCGTATTTCTCAGGTCCTCATCCAGCCGGGAACGTGGGAGTCCACATCCATCACCTTGATCCGTTGAACAAAGGAGAAATTATATGGTTTGTAAATTTCCAGGATGTTATTTCGATCGGCCGGCTGTTTGTTGAGGGAGTATATAAGCCGGAAAGGATTGTTGCTTTGACTGGTTCGGAAGTTGTTAATCCTCAGTATTATAAGATGCTTTCAGGTAGTGCAGTTACTTCTGTTGTCTCAGGTAATATAAAACCAGGTAACCAGAGATATGTCAGCGGTAATGTGCTTACGGGAACAAAGATAAACCAGGATGGATTTCTTGGATATTATGATTCGCAGATAACGGTAATTCCCGAAGGTAATTATTATGAGTTTTTCGGTTGGGCCAGCCCTGGCATAAATAAATTCAGCTTTTCGCGAACATTCCTTTCTTCACTTTTACCAGGCAGGAACTATAAGCTCGATACCAATATGCATGGTGGTGAAAGAGCTTTTGTAGTTACCGGTCAATACGAAAAGGTTGTTCCGATGGATATTTTCCCGATGCAGCTTTTAAAAGCCATAATCGCTGAAGATATTGATAATATGGAAAACCTCGGGATCTATGAAGTTGCTGAAGAAGACTTTGCGCTTTGTGAGTTTATTTGTCCCTCCAAGATTGAGATACAATCAGAAATACGAAAAGGACTTGATCTGATGAGAAAAGAGATGAGTTAAGTAACCTGTGAATTTTCGAAAATACAATGAATTCCCTACGAAAAAAGTTAGATAAACTAAAGCCCCATTTCTCAAAAGGGGGAAGGTTTGCAAAATTGCAGTCGGTATTTGATGGATTTGAAGCCTTCATGTTTGTGTCTGATAAAGTCACTTTCAAAGGCTCACATATCAGGGACCCGCTCGATTTGAAGAGGACAATGACAGTTGTGATTATTGCCCTTTTACCTGCACTATTATTCGGCTCTTACAATACCGGTTTGCAGCATTTCAGATCCATTGGCACTGATCCAGCACTTTTTCAGGCCTTCTGGTTTGGTTTCCTCCGGATATTACCTCTGATTATTGTAAGCTACGGGGTGGGACTAGGGATCGAATTTATAGCAGCCCAGATCAGGGGTCATGAAATAAATGAGGGTTATCTGGTTACAGGGCTCCTTATTCCCCTGATTATGCCGATCGATATCCCATTATGGATGCTGGCACTGGCAGTTGCCTTTTCCGTTATCCTCGGCAAGGAGGTCTTTGGCGGTACCGGGATGAACATTTTTAATCCGGCCCTTCTCGCACGGGCATTCGTGTTTTTCAGCTATCCTGCATGGATGACAGGCGATAATGTCTGGACCGAAGGCCTGACAGCAGGGCAAAACATTATTGACGGTTTTTCAGGAGCTACCCCGTTATCTCTATGTGCTGCAGGGGAAATAACAAAACTTCCCTCATTCATGCAGATGTTTCTTGGTTTCATACCAGGTTCGGTCGGAGAGACTTCAACAATAGCAATTCTGATTGGTGCTGTGATCCTGATTATTACCGGTGTCGGCAGCTGGAAAATAATGGCAGGTGTTTTAGCCGGCGGTCTCGGTATGGGGCTGTTGCTTAATGCAGTTTCGGCAAATACATACATGGAACTCCCCTTTTATTATCATTTTGTAATGGGTGGTTTTGCTTTCGGTGCGGTCTTTATGGCCACCGATCCTGTGTCCGGTTCACAGACAGAAAAGGGTAAATGGATCTACGGTTTTTTAATTGGGGTGCTTTCGGTTCTTATCAGGGTTCTCAATCCGGCATATCCCGAGGGAGTGATGCTTGCCATACTTCTTATGAACCTTTTTGCCCCGCTCATTGACTATTTTGTTGTCCAGTCGAATATTAAGAAGAGGCTTAAGAGGGCCAAAGTTGCACTTAAAACCAGCATAAAATGAAACAATTCAGCAATAAATATATTTTTATTTTTTCTGCAATTATGGTAATCGCGGTAGCCGTCCTGTTATCGCTGGCTGCTACTCTGCTACAGCCTGCACAGGAAAGGAACCTCGAAATTGAGAAGAAGAAAAATATGCTTGAATCAATTAATGTTCAGGTTACCAAAGAGAATACCGAAGAACTTTATGATAAATATATAAAGGAGGGTTTTGTCATAAATTCAAAAGGTGAACCGGTTGAAGGTGTTGATGCATTTACAGTAGTATTGAAGAATGAGCAGAAAAAGCCTCTTGAGGAACAATCCCTTCCTGTTTTTAGGGCAGAACCTGATGATGGTGAAGGAGTTACTATTTTTCCGGTTGAGGGGAAAGGACTCTGGGGCCCGATTTATGGCTATATTTCGCTGAAATCAGATATGAATACCATTTATGGAACCAATTTCGATCATAAGGGAGAGACTCCGGGTCTGGGGGCCGAGATCAACACAACAGAATTTGAAAGTCAGTTCCTTGGCAAGAAACTATATGACAATGATAATTTTGTCTCGGTTCAGGTACTCAAAGGAGGCTCACACGATGGTGACATACACGGCGTTGATGCTATCTCCGGTGGAACAATAACCAGCAAAGGTCTTCAGAAAATGATATTTGACTGTCTGCAGAAATATAATGGATATCTCTTAAAAAACAGGATTTAACATATGGACAACAAGGAAAAAGAGCCGATTTTCTCGGCAAAAAACCTGAAGCTTCTGACTGAACCTTTCGGGAGGAATAATCCCATCACCGTTCAGGTTCTTGGAATCTGCTCAGCACTTGCAGTAACGGTAAAGCTGAAGCCGGCAATAGTTATGGCATTGTCAGTTACAATTGTCACAGCTGTATCAAACCTTGTTATTGCTGCAATGAGAAAATATATCCCCGACAGGATAAGAATAATTGTCCAGCTGGTTGTTATCGCTACAATGGTGATTCTTGTGGATCAGTTTTTAAAAGCTTATGTATTTGATGTAAGCAAACAACTGTCGGTTTTTGTAGGTCTCATAATCACTAACTGCATATTGATGGGAAGGCTCGAAGCCTTTGCAATGGCCAATAAACCCTGGCCTTCATTTATTGATGGGATAGGCAATGGAGCCGGATACGGAATCATACTCATTGTAGTGTCATTCATCAGGGAGCTTTTTGGCTCAGGTACCATTTACGGTTATCCTGTTTTTGAAAAACTGGGACTCTATAAAAGCGGTTATGAAAATAATGGGATGGTCATACTTCCTCCGATGGCCCTTATTCTGGTTGGTCTGATTATATGGGTTCAGCGGAGTAGGGACAAAAGCCTTGTAGAAAAAAATTAGAAAAGAATTAGTATGGAAAATCTGCTGAATATATTTATCAAGTCGATCTTTGTCGACAATATGATCTTTGCCTTTTTCCTGGGCATGTGCTCATTCCTCGCTGTTTCAAAATCAGTAAAAACCGCCATAGGGCTTGGAGTCGCAGTCATTTTTGTTCTCCTGATCACTGTTCCTATAAACTTCCTTATCGAAAAATATGTATTGAGAAAAGGCGCACTGATATGGCTCGGTGAAGGTTTTGGTGATGTAGACCTGAGCTTCCTCACATTTATGGTTTTTATTGCTACGATCGCTGCAATGACACAGCTGGTAGAAATGGTAGTTGAGAAGTTCAGCCCCGCATTATATAATTCACTCGGAATATTCCTTCCGCTGATAGCTGTTAACTGCGCAATCCTTGGAGCCTCACTTTTTATGCAGGAAAGGGAATATGAGAATGTTGCTGAAGCAACTGTTTTTGGTGTAGGCTCAGGGGTGGGATGGATGCTGGCAATAGTGAGTATTGCAGCAATCAGGGAGAAGTTGAAATACAGCAACGTCCCGGATCCGTTAAAAGGTCTGGGAATAACATTCATTCTGACCGGACTGATGGCAATAGCATTTATGGGATTTATGGGCATTAAACTCTAAGAAAAATACTTTATTATGGTTCTGGCGGTTACAACTTTAGGTACTCTTTTATACAGCGTTATTGTATTTCTCATAATCATCATGCTCTTAGTGATTATGCTCCTGTTTGCCAGGGACAAGCTTTCACCCAAAGGGGATGTCAAACTGCAAATTAACGACCGTGAAATTGTTGTATCACCGGGCTCAAACCTCCTTTCTACACTTTCAGGGAACGGGATATTCCTTCCTTCTGCATGCGGGGGTGGAGGTACATGCGGAATGTGCAGATGTCAGCTTATGGTGGGAGGAGGATCGATACTACCTACTGAAACAGGATTCTTTACAAGAAAGGAACAGCAGAACCATTGGAGACTTGGCTGTCAGGTTAAGATCAGGGAAGACCTTTCAATTAAACTTCCTGAATCAGTTCTTGGAATTAAAAAATGGGAGTGTGAGGTGGTTTCGAACATGAATGTCGCAACATTTATTAAAGAATTTGTTGTAAAACTGCCTGAAGGAGAATCACTTGATTTTGAACCAGGAGGATATATACAGATTGATGTTCCAAAATATGAAACCAGTTTTAAGGACTTTTCAATAGAAGAGGAGTATAGGAATGAATGGGATAAATATAAGATGTGGGACCTTGGAATAAAGAATGCCGAAGAGACCTTCCGTGCTTACTCAATGGCTAATTATCCTGCAGAGAAGAATCTTATAAAGCTGAATATCAGGATTGCCACACCCCCATGGGAAAAGGCAAGAAACAATTTTATGAATGTACCTCCCGGAATATGTTCTTCTTTTATCTTTTCACTCAAAAAGGGCGATAAAGTGATGATCTCCGGCCCTTACGGTGAGTTTCATATTAAGAACACAAATAGCGAAATGGTTTATATCGGTGGTGGAGCCGGTATGGCCCCTTTGAGGTCTCATATATTCCACCTTTTCCGTACCCTTAAAACAAGCCGTAAAGTTTCATATTGGTACGGTGCACGCTCAATTAGAGAGATCTTCTATGAAGAAGAATTCAGAGCAATAGAAAGGGAATTTCCGAACTTTAAGTTTCATATTGCCCTGTCGGAACCTCTTCCCGAAGACAAATGGACCGGTATGACCGGATTTATTCATCAGGTACTGCTCGACAATTACCTTGGCAAACATGAAGAACCTGAGGATATTGAATACTATTTCTGCGGCCCGCCAGTGATGAATAACGCGGTAGTTAAAATGCTCGATGACCTTGGTGTTCCCCAGGAGAATATAGCGTTTGATGATTTCGGAATATAAATTGCCCCCTACCCCCTAAAGGGGGCTAAGTTTTAAAGTCTCCGCCAGCTGGCGGAGATTTAGGGGCGGATATTAAGAGTTCACAATGAGGAAATTATTTGTTTAATGGTAACCAGATATATTGTTATAGTATATTTTCTGTTTCTGCTCTTACCATCCTGCAGGGAGATTGCCACCTACGATAACTTCGCAGGGTTTGTTCAGGGGACTACCTACAGTATGGTATTCGAAAATACGGGAAAGCTCAACCCTCAGGATCTGAAATCAGAGGTTGAGAAGATACTTCATGATTTTGACATGTCCCTGTCCCTTT
>CAZCQC010000170.1:0-5339 GCA_964500155.1 uncultured Rikenellaceae bacterium
AGCCGACACTTCGATCAAGGAAAGTATCAATATACGAGCTCTTGGTTGCCCCTGTTCCTTTCTTCAGAAGTTCTGGCGTATAATTTGAGTACCTGTTAATAAAAAACCGCCCGAAATCATTGATTACGAGCGGTTGTAAACAAAATGTGATTGTTCTAAGTAGTCCCACCAGGAATCGAACCTGAATTTAAGGTTTAGGAAACCTCCGTTCTATCCATTGAACTATGGGACCCTCAATTTGTCTTGCCTTCCGATGGAAACCTCCGTTCCCCCGCTTGAAGGCGGGGCAGGTATCCATTGAACTATGGGACCAGGATTGCAAAAGTATAGCTTTTTTTTCTCTTTGCAAAGTCTCTACTGTGTTATGCAGTTTTGCAGTTATGCAGTAATGCGGTTCTCAAGAGCAAGTTTTAACCAACCCCACCCCTCCCAGCCTTGCTCCGCCGAAGTGGCTAAGCGCTGGCGAGGGAGGGGAGCCAAAAAGAAACCCCCTTCAAAGGGGGAATGTTTTGCCCCTCGCCTTCAGGAGAGGGGTTGGGGTGAGGTTCTTCCCCATACCCCATACCCCTCACCTCAAACCTTTGATTTTGTTTAATCCCCAATCTTTCTTAATTTCATGCTCTAAATTGACAAATAATGAACTGGATCGACTTTATTATAATAATCCTCCTGGTATTCGGACTGGCACGAGGTTTTATGAACGGATTCATAAAGGAACTTGCATCCCTGCTGGCCCTTGTACTAGGCATCTGGGGCGCAATTAAATTCTCCACTTTTACTTCAGAAAGGCTCTATGATTATTTTGACATGACGGGTCAGTATGTCGGGATAATTGCATTCCTGATTACATTCATCATCATAGTTATAATTATCCATTTCATCGGATTAGTGGTCGATAAATTTGTTGAGAAGATCTCTCTCGGGGTTCTGAACTCTCTTCTCGGACTTGTTTTTGGCGTATTTAAAACTGCCCTGATCCTCAGTGTGATATTTACAATACTTAATGCCTTCGATGCAAAGCATCATTTTCTCCCGGGAAAACAAATAGAAGATTCCAGGCTTTATAATCCGATAGCCGACATAGCTCCAGCAATTTTCCCGATAATCGGGGAAGGGAGTTTTGACCGGAGCTTCGACAGGCTTAAAAAGAAACCTGAAGGGACCACAATTTAACCCTCTTTACTATATTTGCAGTTCCGAATAAAATACTGATCTATGAATTTTGTCGATGAACTGAAATGGAGAGGCATGATCCATGATATCATGCCGGGCACAGAAGAATTGCTCGGAAAGGAAATAACAAAAGGATATATAGGATTTGATCCTACTGCCGATTCATTGCATATCGGCCATATGGTACAGATAATGCTTCTCGTTCATTTCCAGAGATCAGGCCATGTTCCTGTTGCCCTTGTTGGAGGTGCCACCGGCATGATAGGAGATCCTTCAGGCAAATCGGAAGAAAGGAATCTGCTTGATGAGGCAACCCTCAGAAAAAATGAAGAGAGCATAAAGAAACAGCTTTCGCGGTTCCTTGATTTTTCAGGAGACAGGAAAAACAGAGCCATCATGGTGAATAATTATGACTGGATGAAGGAGTACTCATTCCTTGGCTTTATCCGTGATATCGGTAAACACATTACTGTGAATTACATGATGTCGAAAGAGTCTGTAAAGAAAAGGTTAGGGGCTGATTCGAAGGATGGAATGTCTTTTACCGAATTCTCGTACCAGCTTGTCCAGGGTACTGATTTCCTTCACCTCTATAAAGAGCTGGGATGCAAACTTCAGATGGGAGGCTCGGACCAGTGGGGCAATATCGTTACCGGCACTGAGCTTATCAGGCGCAAAACAGGTGGAGAAGCATTTGCAATGACCTGCCCCCTTATAACAAAGTCGGACGGATCAAAATTTGGGAAAACCGAATCAGGCAACATCTGGCTTGACCCTGACAAGACATCACCTTACCAGTTTTACCAGTTCTGGCTTAATGTCTCTGATGAGGATGCGGCCAGGTATATTAAAATTTTCACACTTCTGAACCGCAATGAGATTGAATCCCTCATCGGAGAGCATAATAAGGCTCCCCATGAGCGTGCTCTTCAGAAACGCCTGGCAGAGGAGATGACTGTTATGGTTCATTCACACGACGAGTATGAATCGGCTGTTGAAGCTTCCCAGATACTTTTCGGGAGAGGAACCACCGAATCGCTCAGAAAGATGAGTGAAAATACCTTCCTGTCGGTCTTTGAGGGTGTCCCGGTATTTGACATAAGGAAAGAAATAGTCCTGTCGGGTGTGAATGTAACCGATATCTGTACTGAGCATTCTCAGGTTTTTGCATCAAAGGGCGAACTTAGGAGACTTGTTCAGGGAGGCGGGTTGAGTATCAATAAAATCAAAATTGATAACCCTGAAATGATCATCGGTGCTGATTTGCTGCTCAATAATAAATACCTTCTTGTCCAGAAAGGTAAAAAGAACTATTATTTGTTAAGAATAATTTGAACAAATAATAATCAGGAATTATTGAGAATTTAATCAGCGTAAATCAGCGGGATCTGCGGGAAACCCAGATAAAACTCCCGCAGATTACGCAGACTAACGCAGATCTTCTGGATCACCTGATAAAATCGGCTGCAATAATAGATACATCATCAAAGAGATCCGGATTATTGTCAGGGATCCCGAGCTTTTTAAGCATTTCCCTGATATTGCTCTCCACGGGATTCCTGTTCGTTATATGCCTTATTATCTCCCTGGTCAGTATCTCCTTTCCGTCGTCGCCCTTAAGATCAGAAAGACCGTCGGTGTAACAAACAAGTTTTGAATTATTGCAGATGTTGAATATCTCCTCTTTGAAGGGTGGTATTTCATCGATCATTCCTATCCCGACGCATATCGAGTGAAGATGCATTACCTGGCCGGTTGCAATATTGAAAAGAACCGGTGGATTATGCCCCGCGTTTATATATTCCAGTATACCCCTTTTATGATCGTAGCGGGCAACAAAGAAGGTGATGAACTTATCACCCGCGGCATTGGCAATTATAAGATTATTGAGTTTCCGGATAAGGACAGGCAGTTCAATGTCGCAGGTGAAAAGCGCCCTGAGACTCGCCTGGAAATTCGACATCAGGATTGCAGCCGCGATTCCCTTTCCCGAAACATCGGCAATGCAGAATCCGGTTTTATCATCCGACAGTTTAATACAATCGTAATAATCACCACCAACTTCGTAATGAGGGTAATAGAATCCTGTGACCACAAAATTATCGTTCCGGGGCATTGTTTTGTTATCGGGAATAAGTTTCTGCTGCATCCTTGCAGCAAGCTCGAGCTCTTTTCTGAAAGCTTCCTGCCTGAGACTTTCATTGAAAAGCCTTATGTTCTCAATTGCTACGATAATTATGCTTGAAATGGTCTGTATAAAAGTGAGGTGCTTGATTACCGGGCTCATTCCCTCACCTTCCTCCTCAATATCACCTATAAGAATAAAAGCAAGAGGTGAATAGTTGTTATAAACAGGTATTATGATATCAACTCCCTCGATACCGAGGTCCTCATTCCTGAAAGCGGTCTCAGTAAATTTCAGAAGATGTGATTCAACCTCGATGCCTGTCTCGAGCTCTTTCGGGAAACCGCCGTTCAGAATGCACTCCCATTTCAGCGAATGTTTAAAGATGAGTATTTTACCGATTCCCAGGTTGTTTCTGAGAATCAATTCATATTTTGATAAAAGCTCTTCTGTCGGCAGGTTTGCATTAATCGACAGTGTAATATCGAGCAGGGCATCCAGCTTGAATTTGGATATACGCAATCTGTCGATTGAAGATTTTTTATCGCTCATTGGTTTTATGACTTGGCCCTTTCAATATAGGTCCTGTTGGCTGTATCTATCCTGATCTTATCTCCGACATTTATAAAGAGTGGGACCATGATGGTGCTTCCCGTCTCTATTTTTGCCTGTTTAAGAGCATTGTTGGCCGTATCCCCCCTTAGTCCTGGTTCAGTATATGTAACCTCCACAATAACAAACTGGGGAAGCTCAACCGAAAGAACAGTTTCAGTATCAGCATGAATAACAACTTCCACATTCTGCCCCTCTTTTAAAAATTCGGGACTATCGATAAGCTCTTCAGCAACATGGATCTGCTCAAACGTCTCAAGGTGCATGAAATAGAATCCCAGATCATCGTGATAAAGGTATTGGTACGGACGCCGTTCCACTCTTGCTACATTAACTTTTGTACCCGAGGAAAATGTATTATCAATAACCCTTCCTGTTTTAAGGCTTTTTAATTTTGTTCTTACAAATGCCGGCCCTTTGCCGGGCTTGACATGCTGGAACTGGACTATTACATGAAGATCGCCATTGAACTCAATTACCAGTCCGTTCCTGAAATCTGCAGTGCTCGCCATATGACTTTAATTTATTTGATTATTGGTTTGTTTCCTTTTTTCTAACTTCAAGCGGGTATTTCAATCCTTCATAGCTGACAATCTCTGCAACAAAAGCCCCGACAAATATCTCAAAACGGATCCTGACCGGCAGGAAGTTCTTATCGGCAGTAAACCAGAATGTTACATCATCCTCTGTTTTAAAAAGCCTTCCCACTTCTGTTACCGGATTGAACTTCAGGCATTTCATCCTACCAACCTTTGTCTTGATTTCATATGTGCCAAGGTACCTGAGTCTGATCGGATAAAGCTCATCTGTGAACCAGGTCATGACTGTTATCATATCACCTTTTTTAAGACCGGCATAGTTTGGAAGATGATGATTACGCAGGTAATAAAAGCAGGAAAGAATATCGTGAATGCCTTTTTCAGTAATGTGGATGCCTGTAAGATCGCTTATAAGGATTGCCGAATCGGATCTTGAATAATGATCGAAGATCACTTCATTATACTTTGTATACCTTCCTTCCCTTATATTCCTTATCGAAAGAACAGGAAGTTCAGATTCCGGTTCAATATAGCTTTCATAAATATCCTTCACTTTAAAAATTGCATCGGCCATTCCTGTTGTTTTTCCGAGAAGAACAGAATGCCAGACCTCTTTGCCTTTAAAAGTATCGGGCATGATCTCAAGTGTTGCAATTCCACCCTGGACAACGCCATAATTAATTGAATAATTAACCTTTTCTCCAGGCAGGTATGCCGGTTCCTGGCCGGCTGAAAACAGCGGTAACAATATGATCAACAATAAAGTTTTGAAAAACTTCATAGTTCTTTTCTTAATAAACTCCGGTTTGAACAGACAAATTACCTGCCAAGGATATTTTTTTTCGGACGCGAAGTTATAAAATCTTTAAGATAAAACGGCTCAAAGTAAG
>CAZCQC010000171.1:0-3210 GCA_964500155.1 uncultured Rikenellaceae bacterium
CGTTTTATCGATTTCATTCCAACCACCGACCTGAAATGCTCAAAATGGACCTTATTAGGTCCCAGTATGAAAACTGTATTGATCCTCTCATCTTCAATGAATTCCTTAAGGTCGCATGACTTTGCAAAGCCAAACCTCGAAGCAAATGACTCGCGGCTCTCCCTGGTGGCCGAACAAACAGCAGCCAGTTCGATTTCTGGTGCTTCGTTATAGTAATATTTTAAAGAATTAAGCGAGAAGGCATGGGAGCGGGCTATGCCCCCGGTCCCGATAAAACCGATAACAACTTTTTCCTTGTCCATCTCTCTTCTGCTAAGTTGAAATATTTCTTTCTGGTGTTTTTAAAGCCCGCCAGCTGGCGTGGTTGGGGGGTAAACCTCAACCTTTTCAGGTTCAGGATTGAATTCCCCTTCCCAACGTGCTATAACAGCTGTGGCAAGACAGTTCCCCAGGACATTCACCGAGGTTCGTGCCATATCCATCAGCTCATCGATCCCAAGAATAATATAAATGGGCCATGTCGGAAGGCCAAAGCTGGCAGCCGTTCCCAGAAGTATGACCATCGAAGCCCTGGGCACTCCGGCAACTCCCTTGCTTGTAAGCATAAGGGTGAAAACGATAAGAAGCTGCTTTTCAAAAGGAAGGTGAATACCGCTTATCTGGGCCACAAAAATGGTGGCAAGCGACAGGTATAATGTTGTTCCGTCGAGATTGAAGCTGTAACCTGTAGGCATCACAAAAGCGACTATTTTTCGTGGAACTCCAAACTCCTCCATCCGCTCCATTGCTATCGGAAGTGCCGATTCGGAGCTTGTTGTAGCAAAAGCGATTGTGACGGGCTCAGCTACCTTGTTTAAGAATTTCTTCACAGGGATCCTGAACAGCAGTGCAACCGGCAAAAATACAACCAGCATAAGAACGATCAGTGAAACATAAAGTGTCGCCAGAAGCTTGAAAAGATTAACGAGTATGTCCAGCCCCATGTGTCCGATACTGTAAGCGATAGCTGCAAATACGGCAAAAGGGGCAAAATACATTATGATCTGGGTGAACTTGAACATGGTCTCTGCCAGCGACTCGGTAAATCTCACCATCGGAATCTTGTACTTGTCTTTAATCATCGCCACCGCAATACCGAAAATAATGCTGAAAACAACTATCTGAAGTACCTGACCTTCATAAATCGACTTTGCAATGTTTTCGGGGAATATATGAAGTATCAGATCACTTCCTGACTGAGTAACCACTTGCGGAATTTCCGACTGATTCACGGCAGCCGGTACAACTACTCCGACACCTGCCTTGCTTATATTTATTGCTAACAACCCGATGAACAGGGCAATAGTTGAGACTACCTCGAAATATAAAAGGGATTTCCATCCCATCCGTCCGACCTGCTTCAGATTAGAGTGACCTGCAATCCCGACAACAAGCGTAGCGAATAGCAATGGTGCAATGATCGTTTTTATCAGCCTCAGGAAGATCTTGCTTATAAGCTGCATTTTAACGGCCACGTGCGGAAGGTCATAGCCGAATTCCGCACCTACCAGCATGCTGATAAGTATCCAGGTTGTCAGCGACTTCTTGTAAAATGCATATCCAACAAACGCTCCGATAACGATCCACCTGAAAACCATCAGGACACTCTTATTTATGCTGATAATTTCATAATGGTTAATTATTGTCAGCAGTGAAGCTAAAAAAATTGTCGTCAGGAGGAAAATCACATAATTCCGGGGAACCTTGCCCTTGATTTTCTTTTCTTTATCAGCTTTCACAGATGCTGTTAGGGATTCAGCCATAATGAAATTATTTCAGATTGAGGGTGCATTATCAAATGACAGGTTGAAAATAGCCATTGTTTGTGAAGGATGTATAAAAATCAAAAAATAATAATAATTTCACCTCACTTAAATTATATAAATTGGTATTAATAAACTAGTAATTATAAATTTTTATGAGACCTAAACCAATATTAATGTCACTTGCCATTCCTCTGATAGCAATGACTTTGGCTGTAACATCGTGTTCAAAATCAGGCAACTGGCCCCAGTTCAGGGGACCTGATGGCAATATGGCTCTGGCATCGGCAAGTCTTCCTGAAAAATGGAGCAACGACACAAATGTTATTTGGTCTGCTGCTTTGGATGGGGCAGGCTATTCATCGCCAGTTGTATGGGGAAACAAGATTTTTATTACTTCAACATTCCCGGAAAAGGTGAATCCTGCACCTGAAAGACCACCAATGCCTGCTGGTCCTCCTGCTCAGGGAGGACAGGGACCACAGGGCAGACAGGGAGCTCAGCCCGGGGCTCCACAACCTGGTCAGAGACCACAACCCGGACAACAGCCGGGGCAGGGCCAGGCCGGCCCGCAGCCCGGGCAACCTCCTCAACCGGAGGTACGTGACACAAGCTTCAAAAAGGAAATATACAGGTGGGAGGTAAAATGTTTTGACCTGAAAACCGGAAAGGAAATCTGGAAACAGGTTGCTTACAGCGGTACTCCTAAGGCAGGCAAGAATCCGAATAGCACTTATGCTTGCGAGACTCCGGTAACCGACGGGAAAAGAGTCTTTGCATATTTTGGCATGCACGGTCTCTATTGCTATGATATGGAAGGCAGACTTTTATGGCAGAAAGACCTTGGAGTCAATTATACGCAGAGAGGTTGGGGAACCGGTTCTTCCCCGATACTATACAACAATGTTCTGTATATACAATTTGACAATGAGGAAAATTCATCCATTGTTGCAATCAATTCAGTGTCAGGTGATGAAAAATGGAGGATTAAGCGTGATGAAAAGACTACATACAGCACACCATATATCTGGAAGAATAAAATCAGAACAGAAATTGTAACATCCGGAAAAACCGCCCGCTCCTATGATCCTGAAACAGGAAAACTCCTCTGGGAACTGAAGGCGGGAGGAGAGCAGGCAATTCCTTCCCCGGTCGGGAATGAAGACTTTCTTTATCTGGGTAATCCTGGCGGCAGGGAAACCAAAGCGAAGCTATTTGCGGTAAAAGCCGGTCTCGATGGAGACATAACAACCACAGGAGTTGCATGGGTATCGGAGGAGTCCGGACTGGGAAATCCTTCTCCGTTATTATATAAAGATCGCATATATGTTTTTGGAGGAAGGGGGGAGATAGCAGTTCTGGATGCTGCCAGCGGAACTCTGAAATATCAGAAAAGGATCAATGGGAT